>JAIRYL010000065.1 GCA_031267775.1 Tannerellaceae bacterium | reverse complement strand
ATTAAGAATTAAGAATTAAGAATTAAGAATTAGCAAATGTATCAGAGGCTTCTTGCATGGGTAGAATGATTGGCGTATCCTTTTTTCGTTCGATTTATTTTCATTCTTAATTTTTCATTTTTCATTCTTAATTTTTAATTCAGTAGACGCTTCTTGGATGGGTAGAATGATTGTTGTATCCTTTTTTTGGTTCGATTTATTTTCATTCTTCATTCTTCATTCAGTAGACGCTTCTTGCTTGGGTAGAACTTACGGGTCGCCAGTAAAACCTTGTATGTAGCAAATTTCCATATAAAATAAATACAGCCTCGCAGACCTCATTTCCACCTGATTCAAAAAAACAAAAACAACCTCAGTAGCTTTTTTTTTCGTTCGATTTATTTTAATTCTTAATTTTTAATTTTTAATTTTTAATTCAGTAGACGCTTCTTGCTTGGGTAGGATGATTGATGTAGCATTTTTGATGACAGTTGTTCATGTGAAGACTTTTAACTACATTCGCAACAGGAAAAAAAATGACGTCTGTTTTATTTAAAAAGGAATATTTACTAATAAAAATTGAATTATGAAGAATGTATTTTTCATGGCCTTATGCGCCCTTTTGTTAATTGCATGTGGCGAACAGCCGGGATATGTAATAACCGGGACTGTAGACGACGCCGGTTTGGATGGCAAAACGGTCTGTTTATATGAATATAATGTGAAAGACGGCGACGCTTTGACGCATGCGATTATTGAAAACGGGACATTTACTATGAGAGGCGACCAGCCGGCGCCTGTTCTGTCTGTGATACGTTTTGATGAAGACGTGATAGAGCCTGGATATACCGGTACGGGAGAAAATGCGCCTTATACGGCTACTTTTGTGCTGGAAAACGGTAAGCTGAAAATAGACCTGTCGGAAAATTCTACCGTAACGGGGACTCCTGAAAATGATGCATGGGCGTCGCTCCGGAAAGAAATGAAACAGCTTCGCGCGCCGATGGAGCAGATTATGCAGGATATGGACTCGGAAAATAAAGAAACAGCCGACGCCGCCGAAAAAAAATACGATGCTATTGAAAATGAAGTAGCCCAAGCTGTTACGAAGTATATAGAAACGAATCCCGACAAACTGACGTCGGCCAAACTGCTGTACGATTTCCGTTATAACCTGGATGAAGATACCCGCCGCAACGCCATCGGTAGAGCGGGAGATACGTTTAAATCTGTGGCAGGTATCGACAAAATGATTGATCACCTGGCTGTATTGGAAAAAGTAGCCGTTGGCAGGAAATTCACTGATTTTGAGATGAAAACTCCGCGGGGAGAGGCTATCAGGCTATCCGACAATGTTGGAAAGGGCAAAGTAACGCTGATTGATTTCTGGGCGTCGTGGTGTCCGCCATGCCGGAAAGACACGCCGCATTTAGTGGAATTATATGCGCAGTATAAAGACAAAGGCTTTGAAATTGTTGGCGTATCATTAGACCGTACCGCCGACGCCTGGATAAAAGGCATTGCAGAATTAAACATCACCTGGCCGCAGATGTCCGACCTTGCATACTGGCAAAGCAAAGGCGCGGCTTTATATGGCGTAAACAGCATACCTCACACGGTATTGGTGGATAAAGACGGCCTGATTGTGGCCAAAAACTTGCGGGGCGAAGCGCTGGACGCCAAGCTGGAAGAAGCGCTTAAATAATAGTAAATACGCTACGTATGGCAAAAAGACTGAAAAGGGCGCTCGTTGCAGCGGGCGCCGTACTGATTATCAGTATCGGGTTACTGGCGAGTATACCGTTTTTATTTAAGGATAAGATTAAAACGGCCGTTGTCAGTCTGGTAAATCAACAGGTAAATGCAACGGTTTCTATTGGCGATTTCGGGTTGAGTTTATTCAAAAACTTCCCGAACGCCACGCTCTCTTTATACGACGTATCGGTAGCCGGCGCCGGCGCTTTTGAAAAGGATACGTTATTGCGGGCGAAAGCGGCCGGCTTTACCGTTGATTTACACAGTTTGTTTACCGGTAATTATACTGTTTCCAGGATTAATATAGACCATGCCGGCGTAAACGCGAAAGTAGTAGCCGGCGGACAGGCGAACTGGGATATTATAAAGGAACGCAGTACGCCCGGCGAAACGGAAGAGGCAAGTGATTTTAGATTAAGACTGGAAAAAATATCGGTTAAAGACTGTCATATTACCTGGCAGGACGATGTGTCGAAGATGAAGGCCGTTTTAACTGACTGGAATGGCGATTTGTCCGGCGACTTTTCGGCTTCGCAAACAACCTTGCGCATCAGCAGTACGATTGACGAAATAACGGTTGTGGCAGACGGCGTTTCCTGTCTGAATAAAGTAAAGGCTGCGGTAAATGCCGAAATCAGCGCCAACCTGGACAGGATGGCATTTGTTTTTACCCACGGCAAACTGCAACTGAATGAACTGAAAGCATCTGTGGAAGGCTCTTTTGCCATGCCGGACGACGACAGCATGGATTTTGATTTAAAACTGAATGCGCCCGGAACACAGTTTAAAGACGTCCTGTCGTTGATACCGGCCATGTATACCGCCGATTTTAAAGATGTGAAAACTTCGGGCGTCGCATCTCTCGACGGATACATAAAGGGTATCCTGAAAGGAGACAGTTATCCCGCTTTTGATATAAAGATTAACGTTACCGACGCTATGTTTCAATACCCTTCCCTGCCAAAGTCTGTAGACCATATTAACCTGAATATGGCCTTGCAAAGCAAGGGAGGTTCTTTGGATAATACGGTAGCGGATATAAGCAAATTCAGCTTTACGCTGGGAGGCAACCCGTTTACCGGCCATCTGCATGTAACGACGCCGACGACCGACCCGAATCTGAAAATGTTTGCCAATGGAACAATCAACCTCGGCCTGATTAAAGACGTTTACCCCCTGGAAGCGGGAACGGAATTAAACGGCCAGATACATGCCGACCTGAATCTTGCTGCCCGCATGTCGGACCTGGAAAAAGAACAGTACCAAGATGTATCGGCTTCGGGAACGCTGAAAGTGAACGATATGGTATATAAATCAAAGGAAATGCAGGATGTGCTGATTCGTCAGGCAGGCCTTGAATTTACGCCTCGCTTTGTAAACCTGACGTCGTTTGATGTAACTGTTGGAAAGAATGATTTATCAGCTACCGGACGTTTGGAAAACTTTATCGCCTATATGCTGAAAGACCAGACAGTAAAAGGAACGCTGAGCATTAAATCGAATTACCTGAACGCTACCGATTTTCTGGGCGACGCCGCCCCGGTTGCCCCGTCGGAAACTGCTTCGCCCGACAGCACGGCTACTCATTTTATTATTCCCGGGAATGTAGACTTTGCGCTGAACGCTTTGCTGAAAGAAATTGTGTATGACAACATAACTATTTCCGATATGGCAGGGAGTATGTCGGTTAGAGACGGGGTATTAAAGCTGAACGACGTCAGCGCCAGCGCGCTGGGCGGGAGGTGTAAGGTAAACGGTTCGTATGATACGTCCAACCCGGAAAAGCCTGCGGTACATGTTGGTTTGAATCTGTCGGAAGTCTCTTTTGCCGAGACGTTCAAATCGGTAGAGTCTGTTCAAAAATTCGCTCCTGTTTTTGAAAACCTGATTGGGTCGTATTCCATGAACCTTACTTTCGATACGTCTCTTGGCGAATCTATCCTGCAAACATTGGCGCATCTCACGGGAAACGGCGTTTTGCAAACCAGTGACGTAAAAGTAGAACATATTGCCGCCATGGATGCTTTATCCTCCGCTTTAAAAACAGATGCGCTTAAATCATTCTCGGCCAAAGACCTGAACCTTCCTTTTACCGTCAACGACGGAAAAATCAATACGAAACCTTTCAGCCTGAATATAGGGAATGGCGGCATATTAAAATTAGAAGGATCTACCGGCCTCGACCAGCATATCGATTATAAAGGAATCGTTACGCTGCCTAAAATGCTGGCAAATAATTATATCAAAGACGTTCCAATTACGATAGGCGGTACGTTTACCAGTCCTAAAATCGGTATCGATTTAAAATCAATCGCTAAAGAAACAGCTACTGCTGCCGTAGAAGAGGCGATAGGCAAAATAACCGGAAATGAAGAAGCGGTCAATTTATCCGAAGAAAAAGCAAAGCAAATTGAAAAGCTAAGGCAGGAAGTCGATAATACTGCCAAAAAATTGGTAGATGAAGCTCAAAAGCAAGCGGATAACCTGGTAGAGAAAGCCGGTAACCCCCTTGCCAAAGCAGCGGCGCGCGTTGCCGGAAAGAAATTGGTAGAAGAAGCTCAAAAGCAAGCGGATCGACTACGGAACGTGGCGGAAGAACAAATAAAAAAACTGGAATAAAAATTCATAACTGATGAACAGGAAAAAGATAATTACAGGTATACTCGCTGCGCTAACGGGCATTGCCGTTGCAGGAAGTTTTATGGCTTATTTTATATTGCAACCCGATAAGCCCTGGTTGGCGTTGTTCGTTGCCGGCATGGGAGGTATTCTTGCTGTAAACCTTGGACTTATATTATTCTTTATACATAAAAACCTCAAAAGGTAAATCTTTTTTTATCCAACTAAAAACGGGACGTAAGCTGTTATTTTTTTGCTCGCGCCCCGTTTTATTATACAGTATACCTGCTTACTTACTTGCACATATCGTTGATAATACCGGTTAATTGTTTTCCCAAATCTTCAGCTTCCCGCATCGTATGCGCTTCGGAATATAGGCGGATAATCGGTTCGGTATTACTTTTGCGGAGATGTACCCATTTATCGGGAAAATCTATTTTCACGCCGTCGATATCGGTCATATCATATTGGGCAAACTTTTCTTTTACTTTTTCAAGGATAGCGTCTATATGTATGTCGGGCGTAAGTTCTATTTTCTGTTTAGAAATAAAATAAGAAGGATAGGTAGCGCGTAACTCGCTTACTTTCATTTTCTTTTTGGCCAGATGCGTCAGGAACAGAGCAATGCCAACCAATGCGTCGCGTCCGTAATGACTGTCCGGATATATAATCCCGCCATTGCCTTCGCCGCCTATTACAGCCTTTGTTTCTTTCATTTTGGCTACAACATTTACTTCGCCTACAGCCGCCGCATTGTATTCTCCTCCGTAAGCGCGGGTTACATCCCGAAGCGCGCGGCTCGAACTGAGGTTGCTTACCGTATTGCCCGGCGTATGCGTCAGTACATAATCGCTTACGGCCACTAACGTATATTCTTCCCCAAACATTTCTCCATTCTCGCAAACAATGGCAAGGCGGTCTACATCGGGGTCTACTACAAAACCGACGTCTGCCTTAGCAGACTTCATTAACTCGGAAATTTCCGTTAAATGTTCCGGCAAAGGTTCCGGATTATGAGAGAAATTACCGTGAGGAGCACAATGCAGTTTGAAAATTTCCTTCACGCCCAATGCATATAATAATTCCGGGATAACAATTCCGCCTACCGAGTTTACAGCATCTACAGCTACGCGGAAACCTGCAGCTTTAATAGCTTCCACATCTACCAGTTCAAGATTAAGTACCTCTTCAATATGCTTCTGCATGGAGGTATTATCAACAAGAACTTTTCCCAAATGGTCTACGTCTGCAAAAATAAAATTTTCAGCCGCCGCCAAGTCTAAAACCTCCTGCCCTTCGGCAGCATTGAGAAATTCGCCATGTTCGTTCAACAGTTTCAAAGCATTCCATTGTTTCGGATTATGACTGGCGGTTAAAATAATGCCCCCGCAAGCTTTTTCCATAACGACGGTTACTTCTGTGGTAGGGGTTGTTGCCATGTCGATATCCACCACGTCAAAACCCATTCCTGCAAGCGTTCCCAAAACGATTTGTTTTACCATAGGGCCGGAAATACGGGCGTCTCTCCCCACTACAATTTTGTTCGACGTCGCTTTAGCGTTTTTCCGTATAAACGCAGCATAAGCCGCCACAAACTTTACAATAGCCAAAGGGCTCAAGCCTTCGTCAGGAACGCCGCCTATTGTACCACGTATCCCGGAAATAGATTTAATTAGAGTCATACGTTTTGTTTATTTTTCAAAAATATATCGCACTTTATCATAGTATATCGGTTTACCGTCTGTCTGTTGATAGCTACTGCCTAATTTAAAAGGAACTATCAATTTCACAATCGAGCTGTCTCCTGCATAATTCAAGCCGCCCATTAAACCTTCGCTAAAAAAATAGCCTGCCTGATCATTGGAAGCGTATATGCCGTATCTAAATTCCATAGGCCAGATAATAATCGTATTCATTGGATCGAAACCATTGAACGTAACAGTATCGTGTAACAGAATTCTTCCGCTGGCTCTTACTAATATACTGGTTCCAGTCGCCGGACGATTTCCATTTCCCGAATCTACTACATTCAAATAAAGCCCGTTATCTAATTTGACAAACTGTTTTTCGCCAAAAACTCCATTTGCCGGATAGTCTCGCAGTATCTCAAAACCCTGTTCGTCCACAAGGCGACTGATGGCTTTCTTTTCGTCGTTCAACATGTCTGTATACGATTTGTTTCCACTACAGGACAAAACAAATAAAACAGCGCACAAAATCATCACTATATTAAAACTTTTTTTCATTTGTTATTCTATTAAAATACACGGCAAAGGTATATATTCTTCTTCACTAAATCTTTGGCTTATTTTTTATTTCTTCAAAATTATTAGGATTTAATTCGTAAAGGCCTTCTTCAAAAACTTTCACGGCTTCTTCTAACGTACCAAAATACTCGCCGCCGGAAGCGTTTTTGTGTCCTCCGCCATTAAAATACCGGGCAGAAAATTCATTACATGGAAATTCGCCGGTCGACCGGAGCGAAACTTTTATATAATCCTTGTCTTCGCGGATAAAGACCGAAAATTGTATGCCGCCAATACTTAACGGCAGATTAACAAACCCTTCCGTATCTCCCGTTACATACCTGAAGCGCCGTAATTCTTCATTAGACAAGGTAATCAGCGCCGAATGTTTCTCCGGAAATACCCGCATTTTCTCATACAGGGAAAAACCCATCAAACGCAGGCGGGATTCCGAATAAACCTGATTTACCCGGCGATAAATCAAATCTTTGTCTATCCCTTTTTTTATTAATTCGCCAATAATGGTATAAATTTCCGGATGGTTGGAATTATAGGTAAAAGAACCGGTATCGGTCATCATCCCGGTATAGATACATTCGGCTCCTTCTTTGTTGATTAATTCATACATACCCATCCGGCAAATAAACCGGAAAACGAGTTCGCTTGTAGACGATACTTCCGGATAAGACATGACAACCCTGCAAAAATCGGACGGGTTTAGATGGTGATCAATCATTACTTTCCTTCCATCTGCCGCAACAACGGTAGACGCCAGCTTTTCTATTCGCTTCGGTTCATTAAAATCAAGGCAGAAAATAACGTCGGCGCCCTGAATCAACTGTTCGGAAAAATCAGGATATTTTTCATGGATAACAATATCTTTAGCGCCTGGCATCCATCTGTAAAAAGAAGGAAAATTATTCGGAACAATAACCGAAACATTGTCTTTTCCAAACTCGCTCAGGAAATGGTATAATCCTAAAGAAGAACCAATAGCGTCGCCGTCGGGGGCTACATGCGTTATAATAACAAACGTATCGCCTTTTTCCACATATTTTTTTACATGCTGAATTTCTTCTTCGCGGATAATTTTTGTCAACATATCAAATTATATTATGGCTCCAAATGTACGACTTTTTTAGACTTGTATGTACAAATACTTATCGATAAGCATCAAAAACAAGACAATCAACATGAGTAACAGGGAGCTTATTAACAATCGTGGACGTTTATTGATAAAGTATATAAATGATAATGAAAGCGCTATATAACTTAATATCATCATAACAAAACTGAAATGGAAAACAACCGCATTTCCGGGAACGCGGCTAAACGTTTCTACAATCCACATCATACTGTACATCAGCTTTTCTATACAAAACTGTAACCAGGCAGAAAGAAAAAAACAAGGCGGAAGAAAAATCCAAAACAAAGCCACAGGTATTAACAAGGTAGCTATTAATGTAAGCGGCAGATTAGTAAATAAGAATACTACAGGAAAATAACCAAAGTAATACAAACATAAAAAAGTAACTCCGCCCTGTGCAGCTAACGTAACGGTAACGCATCCCCAAGGCGCTGAAAGCAATGGATTCTTTATAGCAAGCAACTTATTCAGCCGGGGTTGTAAATACAGAATAGACCAAACGGCTATATAGCTTAACTGGAATCCTATATCGAATAAATAAAACGGGTTATACGCCAACATACAAAAGGCTGAGGCTGCCAATGTATTATATCCGTCGGTCGTATATCTTAATTGCCTCCCTGTAAGATACAGCATCAGCATAGTGGCAGCCCTGACTGACGATGGGGCCAGACCGGTTATGGCAGTAAATATCCACAATAATACGATGATCAACGCATATTTTACCCAATTACCTGTATGGCCGCGACAAAAAAAAGACAATACCATAGAAAAAAAACTGCAAACAATCGCTACGTGAAAACCGCTAACCGATAATATGTGAGCTACTCCTGTTACAGAAAACTGCTCTCTGACTGCTTTCGGCGTCGGCTGTACCTTTCCTAACGTGATAGCGGTTAAGACGGATTTTTCTGCATCAGACAAAGAAAGCCTGTTAAAAGGTTCGGTTAAGTGTTGTTGCATTGCTTTTGCCAATTCTTGCAACCGGTTTGGAGAAGCAGTAACCGTCTTGTTTTCATGATAAGCAGTCATCTGGACAGACAGGAAAAGCAATATAGATACAAACATAATTGCCCAAACCCAACGACCGCTATAAACAGGTTCAGTTTGACGGCGGCTACTCGATACATAAGATGCAAGTAAAATAACAGCCGGAACGAGCAATAATAAAAAGGAATAAAAACCAACCGGAACAAACGACTGTAAAACAATTCCCGTTATCCATATAAAAAGAGGGCGAACAAAAGGACGCTTCTGTATTTCTTTTATCATAGTTAAGTCTTTTTACTGGAGAATAATCAAGGGCTAATGATCGACGTTAACCGTTAATTCTTTCAGTTCTTTTATTGTTTGCACAGGGTTAGGCGAGTTAAAAACGAAACTGCCCGTAACTAATACATCTGCTCCTGCAGTAAGCAAACGTCTGCTCGTTTCCATATTTATTCCTCCATCTACTTCAATTAAGGTATGCAAACCTTTCCGAAGAATCATATCTTTCAGGCGAGCTGTTTTTTCAACGGAATGCTCGATAAATGTTTGTCCTCCAAATCCGGGATTAACCGACATAAGAAGTACCATATCGATATCCTGAATCATATCTTCCAGCAAATGAACAGGGGTATGAGGATTTAGCGTAACTCCCGCTTTCATACCCTTCTCTTTAATAGCTGAAACAGTACGGTGCAGATGAGGGGATACTTCGTAATGAACATTCATCAGATAAGCGCCTGCCGCTGCAACTTGACGAATAAATTTCTGTGGTTCTACTATCATCAGATGGACGTCCATAGGCTTTTTCAACAGAGGCTTTACAGCTTCAAGTATTGGAAAACCAAAAGATATATTAGGAACAAACACTCCATCCATAACATCCATGTGGAGCCAGTCGGCCTCGCTGTTATTTATCATTTCTATTTCTTTCTGCAGATAAAGAAAATCAGCAGCCAACAAAGAAAGCGCTATTTTATGTTTCATTTCCGGCATTTTTCACAAATATACGGGATAAAATTCATTCATCACGCAAGCGGATAAAAATGGAAGGGAGGATTTGCGGGAGAAATTTACACAAAAAAGAAAGAGAATAAGCCTTATCCTATTCTCTTTCTTTCTCTTTAATTTAAAATAAACCCGCAGAGGTTTCGTTTAACATTCGGTTCTACATGATAAATCCGGGCTAATTGCATCAGAAAATCAAGTGTTTTCTTCTGCGGCATACTCTTTTCTGCAGTCCGGTTTTGTTCAGTTTCGCTTGTAAATTTATCCATGCATTGTGTAGAAAATTTCTTCATAGGCCATACTTTTTATCATTTTACTAAAAAACGCATGTCCAAACCACTTATTGCATGAAACAGAATATTTTTTTTATTTATGTCAGCGATAATTCCATTTGGTTTTCTGTTGCCAAACGACGCATATTTAAAATAGCATAGCGCATCCGTCCCAATGCCGTATTTATACTTACTCCGGTAAGATCGGCTATTTCTTTAAAACTTAAATCCTGATAATAGCGCATTTCCAGTACTTCCCGTTGGCTATCCGGCAAATGTTGTATTAATTTCCTTATGTCTGAAAGTACCTGATTACGTACAATATTATCTTCGATGGTTCCATCGCACAATTTTATATTGTTGAATAAATCAACTTCCACATCATCATTCGACACGGTATTTTCGCTCCGTTCCTGACGGAAGTAATCAATAATCAAATTATGCGCAATACGGGTAATCCACGCTTTAAACTTACCATTTTCAGTATAACGGCCCTGTTTAACAGTCATAATTACTTTTACGAAAGTTTCCTGAAAGATATCTTCCGTTAAATCTCTGTTTCGTACTATAAAATAAATATAAGAATGAATACTATTCTTATATCTATCTAACAATATGTCAAAAGCAGCATTTTCGCCTTTAGCATAAAGACTCACCAACTCTTCGTCGGCCATCGCTTTTAATATGTTCATTACTTCTTTTTATTTGGGTTTCTTAGAGTAATGTTTAGCTATAGGCAACCGGATTTAATTGTTATACATAAACTTATCGAAAACAAAATAAATAAAAGTATTCCAAACAAACAAGTTCTTTTAGTTCTTTTAAATAAAAATGTCCCCTGCCTGCCTGTTTCAAGTACAAACAGAGGACATTTCCGGACAAGTTATATTGCATACTTAAAATTTATGACCTAATGTCAATGCTATACGCGTTGTGTTTGTTTTTAATGAGGCGGGCTTAGAGTCTGTAATTAACTCTCCGTTATCAAATATCTTAGAGAAAGTATACAAATCTTCTTTTTGCGACCTGATTATACAAGCCAAATCCATATAGAAGCTCGGAGTAAAACGGTAGCCTAAACCTACTGTATAATTGGATATACTGTTTTCGATTGTATAATTAGGGATTGTTCCCACTGTTTTTACTTCTACCGTAGCATCTTTCAATGTATTTTTCACAGGATTGCCAATCCAGGCAGCGCCGGCTCTAACTGCAAATTGCGGGGTTACTTTAACTTCAGCTCCTACGCGCAACGTACCTGCATTAGTAAAATTATCGCGAATGTCCGCATTACTGTTTTGGTTCTCTTTGCCATCGCTATGGTATAACTTCATAGTTTTATAATTAGTCAGTTCATAGTCTACGCTCAATAAAGCCGTTCGTCCTAAAATGGCCGCCGCGCTGAATATCCATCGACCCGGCGAACGTAATTCATACTCAGAGTAAGCGTTATAAGGAGTATGAGAACTATATTTTTTATCCCAGAAATAAGAATCGGCTGTAGCCGTTGCATCATAATAATCCGTCATCTTATACCAGGTAGGCGAGTTATAAGCTACCCCCAAGCGAAAATAATCAACCGGTTGAAGAATAGCGCCTGCATTAAAACCATATCCGGTACCTTCCATATCCAACCTGTTTTCCAGTTCCAGACGATTCGTATTCTTAAAATCTTCTGTATAATAAGAATTATAATGATAATTGATATCTGTAATAGCAACCGTAGCGCCTAACATCAGCATATTTGATACATTTAACCCGAACGCAATATTGTATTGGTCTATTCCTCCCCGTTCGCTAACATCCAATTTGACGCCTTCCAATTGATACGGATTTATACCTCCGCTGCCATCGGCTTCGCCAAAAGCGCTAAAGTATTTTCCTTTACCTTCAAAATATTCAAAATAACGGGCATTATATCCTAACACGGAAAGCCAGTCGTCTACATAATCATACGGATTATATGAACTTTCGGAATCTGTTATATCGCTCGTATGAAGCCCGTAAGCTCTTTCCGCTACATAATCAGACAATGAGTACACCGAATTAGCGTTCCCTTTCAGCGAATAATTTCTATTGAAGTTTTTTACCCGGTTGTATGAAAAACCTACATTCCAACCCACAATGCCTTCGTCGTCCGATGTAGGAAAGTAGCCAACATAAGCAATATTGTCGAAATACATGCGCGTACGACTTCCGGTAGCTTTCATTCCGCCAAAATCTGATTCGGACGAGGCTGAATTAAGACTCAATGTCGCTTGAAATTCAGAACTCCGATAAATCGCTAAACCTGCCGGATTAGAACTCATAACGGAAATATCGCCGCCTAATGCGCCGAAGGCTCCTCCCATACTCATGTATCGGGCCGTTCCAAACAAATCGGTCTGCGCTATTTTATACGCATCTAATTGCCCTTGAGAAAAAACGGCGCTACTACCCAGTATCAACGCCGAAATTGTTATACCTATCTTTTTCATCCTGTTATATTTTATCAACCCATTCGTCAACCTGTATTTTATGTGTCTTCTCAATCAAACCGGTATCATCTGCCGCGACCGCCGCCGCCGGAACGACTGCTGCTGCCGCTACTTGTACTTCCGCCGGAACGACTGCCGCTGCTGCTTGACGAACTGAAGCCGCCGCTTCTTGAAGATGACGACGACGACCTGGAAGGCGCCGAATAGGTTGAACTGTTTGAACTGTTTGAAGAACGACCCGACGAATAGCTACCTGAACTTCTTGAGTTTGAACCGGAAGATGAAGAAGTTACAGACTGACGGCTGCTACTTGACGACGACGTTCCGGAACTTGGAGCAACCCTGGTACGGCCTGAACTTACAGTTCCGCCGCTATTATTACTGCGACTGCTGCTATTTGCAGAACTTCTTCCTGCTGTTGCAGAAGATGAATCGATTGTACCGGTTCTTCCTGATGATGATGATACGGAAGACGAGCCGCGCGACGAGGAACTGCTGCGTCCGCTGCTTGCGGCAGATGAAGAGCTTCTGTTTGTTTGTAAAGAAGATGAGCGTCCGCCGCTTATACCCGAACTTCTACTGCTTGATACACGGTTTCCGCCAACGGCGCTACTTGAACTCCTTCCTCCGCTATACGAACGTCCGTTGCTGTAATGGCTGTAATTAGGACGCGAATAATAATGATTATGACCATAGTAACCGCCATAGCCTCCATAGCCGCCATAGCCTCCATAGTAACCTCCGTAATAGCCGCCCCATCCCCAAGAGGGTGCATACCAGGAAGAATAATACCAGGGGTTATGCCATCCGGCGTAAAAACCGCCCCATCTCCAATTCCAACCCCAAGAGGGAGCATACCAGGAAGAATAATACCAAGGGTCGTACCAACCATAATAGGAAGGCCCCCAGCCCCAGCTATTACCTACGTTGATGTTAAAACTTACATTAGCGCCGCCGTCCGAATAATCTGTATCATATCCATAAGCGTAATAACCGTCGCTCATGTATAAATCCACCTGATCGGCTCCCGCTATCGTTATTTTACTGGGAGAATGATAACGGATAATGCGTTCTGTATATTCCGTATCGGATTGACGCGCTTTTTCTATTACAACGCCATCGTCCGAATCATTATAATAAGGTTCTTCCGAATCAATGGATATATATCTGCGGTTATATTCATCAATATCGCGATTATCCGTTACCATAGCGGGCTGCTCATAGGAAGGCGCCGCATAGGCGACAACATGCTGAGTTGTTTTCTGCCGTACAACCTGTTTCTCTTCTACGTTTACTTTCTTTTTATCTTTGTTTGAAGAGAAATATACATCATCAAAGAACTCCTCCTGCGCAACAATATTGACGCTGAACATTGCCAGAAGTAACAAGGTCAGGGATGTTAATTTCATGAATTTCATATTCGTTTCTCCTCTCTTTTTAATAAATACTCTATTCGTTTTGCTTTTTTATTAGACTCATTAATACGCCAAGGGTTTAAACCTGTCGCTATTACATTACAAAATTAATCTATACAATTTCATATTGCACATACAAATATAATTAATTTACAATATTTCCACAGGATTTACATATTATTTAACTATATCTCTTATCCACAATTCGATACATGTATGATGTAACTATAAACCGAAACGCTGCATAAACGGGTGAAAAATCAGGAAATGACAGTAGTTATACTTTGCGCGGGGTAAAATTGTGAGATAAAAGCAGCAGGCAGCAGGCAGCAGGCAGAAGGCAGAAGGCAGAAAGCAGAAAGCAGAAAGCAGAAAGCGGAAAGACCGATAAGGTTCGGATTGCCGTCTTCCGGCTACCGACGTCTAACTGCTTTCTGCCTGCTGCTTTCTGCCTGCTGCCTTCTGCTTTTATCTCACAATTTTATCCCGCGCAAAGTATAACAAAGTTACCATAGGCGTTTTGCATTTCTTCGTTTGTGACTTGTGAAGGTTCGCTCAATAGAGCAAACAATTTCGTGTTTGATAATTCATTCATAAGTTTACTGTATTAAAGTGGATAAATTGTGATATATAAGGTCGTTAGGGTAACAAGCCTGTATGTTTTTTAATACAGTTTATTTTTACTCAATATTTGGCTAATCGTTTACCCATTTCAAACACATTGTGGCAATCTATAGGGAATTGCTTGTCTCTTACTTCTTTTTTATGCTGCTCATCTATACCGCCTGCATCATATTTGGAATAATCGTCAAACTGGTATGTGTCATTAACCGTCATATATTCCCACTTGCCATTTAATATTAATTGTCCGAACATATTATGCCATTTGAATAATGAATCATACCCGAACTGAGACGTCATTTCTTCTGAAGCATTCATATTGTATATATAGCCGACATTAATGCTACCCTTATAATTTGAGAATCCTTGCCCACTGTAAGATCCATTCATAAAAAGAAGACGTTCCATAAATGATTGCATACATCCTGTTATATTACCCAAATAAACAGGTGTACCCATAATTACAATATCGCTTTCCATTACTTTTTTCAGAATGGGGGATAATTCATCTTTCATGGCACATTCTCCTATGAATCCACTCCCTTTCCTTTTACATGAAAAGCAACTGGAACAGCCTTTATAATTCAATCCATATAAATGTACTATTTCTTCTGTTTCCGCTCCTGCATCTGCAGCGCCAGTAAGGGCATGTTGCAGTAGAGTTATAGTATTTCCCTTTTTGCGCGGACTCCCGTTTATTGCTATTACCTTTTTCATTTTTATATCGTTATAAAATATTATTGAACAAAATTACATATATTTGCTTCCCTATTTATATTACTTTCCATTTGGAAAGCGCTTTCCAAATGGAAAGTATGGAACAATTCATATTATGAACGAAGATTTGATAACACAAGAAGGCGGTTGCCAGTCTAAAAGCAGGATGATTTCAGTCATGGATGCATTGGCGGTTTTGCATGGCAGGTGGAAAATTCCTGTTATTATAGTATTAACATCCGGGAACAGAAGGTTTAAAGAAATCGTAAGGGCTGTACCGGGACTAACAGATAAAAGTTTATCTAAAGAGCTAAAGGAAATGGTAGAAGACCAGCTTGTCGAGCGGATAGTGTTCGATACATTTCCCCCTAAAGTAGAATATCGGCTAACGGATCACGCAAAATCTTTAGTTAATGTTATAGAAGCATTACGACAATGGGGGATAAAACATCGTAAAAAGATACTGGGGTAGCCATATCATGTCATTGTTAGAAATCATAGGAGACATGGCAAAATCAACGTATTCAAATGCTCTCAAAATATGCTAACCTTTTTTGTTTTATACTATTATCTTTATTGCAAAACGACTCGCACGTTTCTTGTACACTTGTCGGTAAATCAAAAAGATACGATTGTTTTGGCAGAATTATTCGCTTTTGAAGAGATTATAAATGATTTTTTATGTTACACTTTGTAAAAGCGTTATTTGAAACAATGGAAAATTTGAAATTAATCTATTGAATAATAGATTATTACAAGAAAGAAAAACTACAATGGGTAACGATATAGAAACGAGCGAATTACTTTTGTTTGCTGCGTT
>JAIRYL010000063.1 GCA_031267775.1 Tannerellaceae bacterium | reverse complement strand
TCAAAGATTTTTCGCCATCCATCAAAGATTGGTCGCCATCCATCCATGGATTTTTTATATTCAATCAACGGATTTTTTATATCAATCAAAGATTGGTCTCCATCAATCAAAGGATTTTTATATCCATCAAAAGTTGGTTTCCATCCATCCATGGATTTTTTATATCCATCAAAAATTGGTCGCCATCCATCCATGTATTTTTTATATTCTTTGAGTAGATTTTTTCGTTTTCCGCGTTTTTCCGGCAAAAAATCAGGTAAAAATCTTTTCTCACGAACAAACGGGACGTAAAACAGACGTACCGGTTTGACGCCTGCCAGGGCTGGAAAGCGTTCTTCAGGCAGGGGGCGCCGTTCTTCGGGAGCGCCTGTCGATGCGACAAGGAGATGCGTCGGCCCCGGCGTCGGGGTGGTTTATTTTTATTCCGTACGCTTATAAATACTGATTTTTATGTAAGTTTGCGATATAAAAAAGGAGTAGTTATGCCTTGTGTTCTTATTATAGAAGACGATCTTACATTTTCATTGATGCTTTCTACCTGGTTAAAAAAGAAAAACTTTGTAGTAAAAGCTGTAACTTCTGTTTCCGATGCAAAACAAGAAATAAAAACAAGAAACTACGACCTGCTTTTAGCAGACTTCCTGCTTCCGGACGGCAACGGTATCGATTTGCTTAGATGGCTGAAAGAAACGGAACGTTCCCTGCCGTTAATTATGATGACAAGCTATGCGGATATTCAAACGGCGGTACAATCCATCAAGCTGGGCGCTTCTGATTACATAGCCAAACCGGTAAACCAAAATGATTTATTGCTCAAAATAAATGAATTGACGGCAAGCGCAAAAACACGGGAACAACCCGGCGCTTCCCCGGCAAAATATATAGAAGGACAAAGCAGCATGGCCCTCCGGATGTACGAATATGCGCGACTGGTGGCTCCAACGGATATGTCTGTATTAATCACCGGCTCAAGCGGCACGGGAAAAGAGTTTGTGGCCCGTCGCATTCATGAACAAAGCAACCGGAAAAACGCCCCTTTTGTAGCCATAGACTGCGGAGCAATCTCGAAAGACCTGGCTGCGTCTGAATTTTTCGGTCATATAAAAGGCGCTTTTACAGGCGCGACAGATACTAAAACCGGCGCCTTTCAAACAGCCCGCGGGGGAACTGTTTTTCTTGACGAAATAGGGAATTTAACGTATGAAGTGCAGGTTCAATTGCTCCGGGCGCTGCAGGAACATGCCGTTAAACCGATAGGCAGCAACCAGGAAATAAAAACAGATATACGACTGATTGCCGCTACCAATGAAAATCTGAAAAATGCTATTACAAACGGAAGCTTCAGGGAAGATTTATATCATCGTATCAACGAGTTTGCCATCCGTATTCCCGACTTGAAAGAACAGAAAGACGATATTATGCTGTTTGCCCATCATTTTTTAAGCCTGGCTAATAAAGATTTGCAGAAAGACATTACAGGCTTTGCCCCCGAAACGATCGAATTATTCCGGTCTTATGCCTGGCCGGGGAATTTAAGGCAAATGAAAAACGTGGTGAAATATGCTACTTTGCTGGCAACCGGACGGTATATCGCAATAAAAGATTTGCCCGGAGATATAACGCCCTCTTTATCAACCCTGACGGAAAGTACTTCGCTACGCGACGAAGCGCACGAAAAAGAACTGATACGGAAAGCCCTTGCCGAATCGGGAAACAATAAAACAACTGCCGCCCGCATACTTGGCATAGACCGGAAAACCTTATACAACAAACTAAAGCATTACAACTTGCTGAAATAAAGCTTCTCCCCCCGCCTCCTTAATCCAGCATCAAACTCATACAGGCCGTTTTGCCCGGATAGTCAAATAAATGAGACGTAAGCGTTTTGACGTCCATCCGTTCCATTTCGGAAACGGAAACGCCGCTTTCGGGATGAGCCTTTGACCATATCCGTATCAAGCGTTCTGCGTCTATAACCCGCGCCATACCATACGGATACGTTATCAGACTGTCGCAAAAAGGAATACGGTATATGGCTTTAAAGGCTTTGAAATGCTTCGTTATCTCAAAGAGTAAATGCTGCCTTACTTTTTCATTTTCAAAAAGAATTTCCTTGATTAATACGCTTTCGGGGATACAGTTTTTGTTTGGCGACAAGGCAAAAGCCATGCCCACGGGCTGCCTGTCCAGGGTGTAGGCTACGAAGCATTTCCCCTTTGATATCTTCAAGTCTTTCAGAATAATAACCAAATCGTCATACGTATGCAGGATACATGCCGGACGTTCGCGCAGTTTCCTGTTGAAAAAAGCATATACGTCGTCGCCCGGATTAGCGCCTGCCTGCAAGACGGTCAGCTCTTTTTCAGGTACTATATACTCATGGCGGGTGTATACTTTCATTGAAAACTCAAACACTTCTGTATATTCTTGCAAACGATAATAATTGAACAGCCATTTTTCGGCAGGTATCAACGCCGTTAAAGCAATCTTTCTTTGTTGCATTTCGGCAAAAGCGTTCTGTAAGAGTTGCTTCATCAATCCTTTTCTCTGTTCGGAAGGCGCTGTACAGGCTCCGGAAATATAGGCGACGCTTATTTCTTCCCCGCAAAAAGTCATTGTATACGGCAGCATTTGCAGAGACGCCAGGATTTTCCCTTTTTTCTCCAGAACAATTGCATTTTCATCACGATACACGCTGTTGAAGTATAAACGTATAAATTTATCGGAGTCGTCAAAAGCGCCTTTCCATAGACGAATGATCTGTTTCTTTTTTGTCTTCTCTTTCACGTCAATTGTTATATCCTGTTTGTAAAAATAAACAATTTATTTTATTTTTCGTATTTTTGAAAAAAAACAAAAAACTTCTTTCAGACTTATGGAAAATAACGAATTACGCTTATTGGGAAATAAAACCGTTTATAAAAACGAATATACGCCCGGAGTATTGGAAACGTTTGCAAACAAACACTCGGAAAACGATTACCGGGTACGGTTTAACTGTCCCGAATTTACCAGCCTTTGCCCCATAACCGGACAACCCGATTTTGCTGTCATACGCATCGATTATATTCCCGATATAAAAATGGTGGAAAGCAAAAGCCTGAAACTTTATTTGTTCAGCTTCCGCAATCATGGAGCTTTTCACGAAGACTGCGTAAATATGATTATGAAAGATTTAATAGCGCTGATGGAACCCCGATACATCGAGGTAACCGGAATGTTTACCCCTCGCGGAGGGATAAGCATTTACCCTTACTGCAACTATGGAAAACCGGGAACTAAATATGAAAAGTTTGCAGAACAACGGCTTTTCAATCCTGATAAATGAATATTTTTAGTTATGTTTGCAGATAATATAAATCTAAATTTTAGTCAGACCATGAACAAAAAAAATCTAATTGGGAAAGTCCTGTTTGTCGCTTTGTGGGGCGTCATCTGTTTAAACGCTTATGCACAGGAAAAAGAGTATCCGCAACAAGAACGTATGAAACCCGGTATGTCTGAGTACTGGACGCCGCAACCATCCATCGTTACGCCGGGAGCCTGCCAGGGAGACGGCCTTGTAAGTCCTCCTTCAGACGCTATTATTTTATTTGACGGTACCGATCTTTCGGCCTGGGAAAGCGCCAGGAAAGAAGGCGGGCCGGCTCGCTGGACAATAGCCGACGGCATTTTTACCGTAGACAAAAAAGCGGGAGATATCCAAACCAAACAAAAGTTTGAAAGCTATCAGTTGCATCTGGAATGGCGCATACCCGAAAATATAACCGGAACAAGCCAGGGACGGGGTAACAGCGGCATATTTATGCAAGGCAAATATGAAATTCAAATATTGGACTGCTACAATAATGAAACATACGTCAACGGGCAAACCGGCAGCGTATATAACCAAACGCCTCCCCTGGTAAACGCCATGCGCAAACCGGGCGAATGGAATGTATACGACATTATCTACGCCGCTCCCGTATTTACAGCAGATGGCGCATACCGGTATCCGCCCACGGTAACCGTTATTCATAATGGTATTGTCCTCCAAAATCATACAGCCATATTAGGAACAACCGAATACATCGGTTTCCCCCAAATCCAGCCGCACGGAGCAGGCCCCATTGTACTTCAAAGTCATGGAGACCCCAGCGAACCCATCAGTTTCCGCAACATTTGGATCCGGGAATTATAACGCAAACAGACCTGCAATAAATGTTGCAGGTCTGTTTGTTTTTATCGGATCGTCCAGCCGGCATTTTCTGTATAGTATCCCGCAAGTCGGGAATACGTATTCCGAAGTTCGGAATAGCTATTCCGAACCCCTGGAATAGTAATACGCAAGTCGGGAATACGAATACGGAACCCCTGGTATAGTATCCCGCAAGGTTGGGATACGTATACGGAACCTTGGGATTCGTATCCGCAAGGTTGGAATACGTATCCGGAAGTTTAGTAACGTGAAATAAATACTATGCAATGGTTTTTCCGTCCCGCCGGGGAGGGTTTTCAAAGCAGCTTCACACATCGATCCACCCAGGCGGGCGATGTTTTTTCTTAACCGAACAGCAGGGCTGTTATAATACTGTTTTTTTTATAAATGAAAAAACTTGTAAATGTTTTTATGGCTAATTATCTTTGTGTAGAATCATTAATCTCTTAATCTTTTAATACTTTAAACGATATGAAAACAGTTGAAACCAATGCGTTAATCCAAAAAAAAGAATTAATCAACCGGATAGCTATACCTACGATGGAAGGCTACGTCTTTATTCCAATGAATGCCATATATTATTTAAAAGCTGCAGGAAATTATACATATATTATATATGTAACAGACGAAACCATGAAAAAAATGACGGCAAGTAAAAAGATAGGCTATTTTGAAGAAGTCCTCAAAGATTCTTCATTCCTCCGCATTCATGATTCCTACATTGCTAACCTGACTAAAGCCGTTAAATATTTTAAAGGGAAAGATGGCAGCATACAACTTGTAAATGGCGATTATTTGCCTGTATCCAGAACGCGCAAAGACGAACTGTTCTCTGTTTTTGGAATATAGCGCCAGTAAAAAACCGAATTATGTACAAAACAGACAGCTTGTACATTTCATGCAGATTCCCAATAAGGATACGCTATTTTTGCAGTATTATTAACAATTAAACGTATTATATCATGAAAGCTACGGAAGAATACAACGAAAACAACCCAGTGAAATCCGAAAACAGTGAAACAGCCCGAACGGAAAACAAAAGTAAATATATTGCAGCCTCGTTGGCCGGCCTTGTTACATCCGGCGGATTACTGGCTTTTGCTCTAAAAGAAGACGATACGGACGACGGCGGCGCAACACATTCTGCAAACAACGCCGGCGCGGATTCGGCAGGGAAAAGCGAATTTGAACAGGCTTTTGCCACTGCCCGCGCCGAACAGGGAAAAGGCGGCGTTTTTGAACACGAAGGCAATTACTATGGAACTTATTATAAAGACGAATGGGACGCCTTGTCTAAAGAAGAAAAAGATCAGTTTTATGCTTCGGCAAACAGTAAAATTCAAAACAATCCGGCGGATACGGCCGAAAACGATCTCCTGCCGGAAGAAGCGGCAGACGCTCAGGTAGAGGTTATAAAAATGGCCTCGCAAGTTACGGACGAAATGTCGCCCGAAATGGCCTTGCATGTCGCCCGCGAAGAAGTAGGCCCCGGCAACATTTACGCCTATCGCGGCGAAGTATATTCTACCTATACGGCCGACGAATTACTGAATCTTTCACCCGAAGAAATAGAAAGAGCGCGCTATATTATGGAACAAGTCAATCTTAACGCGCAAATCCTTACCAAAGAAGATATTCAGGGAGAAGAAACCATATTCGATACGCAGGCTCTTGCCGCAAATACGGACACTGCGGATACCGAAGTTATAGATACCGAAGTGGCGGATACGGAAACTGCGGATACGGAAGTGGCAGATATAAACGCGATTGATAATACGGCCGACGCAGATACCGCAGGAGAACAAATAGATTATAATGAAAACGAAGGCGAGGAAAGCATCGACACACAGGAAACGGAAGGCGGCGACGAGATTGAATATGTAGTGAAAGTTAAGTCTTCTCTCTTATCGTCTTCCGACAATATGTATGACAATTCTGAAGCGTTAGATGTATCCGACGCTGATTTTGATAATCCGCTTACCGATCCAAACAATGAAATAAATACGGTAGATAATCTGTAACTGTTTCATCATACCCTTATTCGGGATATCGTATTCTAATAAACAAAATAAACAAAGAGAATGAATGAAAGCTCCAGACGACTTCAGTAAAGCTTTACCTGCCGGCGCCACACTCCGGAACGGAACTTATCGCATCAAGCAGGTTCTTGGAAGCGGAGGATTTGGCGTCACTTACCTGACAACCT
>JAIRYL010000036.1 GCA_031267775.1 Tannerellaceae bacterium | reverse complement strand
TATGGGGCACATGTTGGAAGTAACATTGGGGCCGGGCATGCTCTCGCGAAATTATGACGGGTTGCAGAATGATCTGAATAAGATGACGGGCGTTTTTCTGATACGCGGCGAATATACATTCCCGCTGGATTTGGAAAAAGACTGGACTTTTAAACCTTTAGCCAAGGTTGGAGATAAGGTAAAAGCCGGCGACTGGCTGGGCGAAGTGGACGAAAATCATCAGCCGCATAAGATCATGACGCCATTTGTATTTGAAGGAACGTATACGGTAAAAAGTATAGCGCCTGCGGGACAATATACCATAAAAGATAAAATAGCCGTCCTTACCAGCGAAAAAGGAGAGGACGCCGAAGTAACCATGATGCAGAAATGGCCTGTGAAGAAAGCTATTACCTGTTACAAAGAAAAACCGCGTCCGTATAAATTATTGGAAACGGGCGTTCGTACGATCGATACGCTCAATCCGATAGTAGAAGGGGGAACCGGATTTATACCGGGACCGTTTGGCACCGGCAAAACCGTGCTGCAACATGCTATTTCCAAACAGGCCGAAGCTGATATTGTAATCGTTGCCGCCTGCGGCGAACGTGCAAACGAGGTAGTGGAAATCTTTGCCGAATTTCCTCATTTGGTCGACCCGCATACCGGCCGCAAGCTGATGGAGCGCACCATCATCATCGCTAATACGTCAAACATGCCTGTGGCGGCTCGCGAAGCGTCGGTTTATACGGCCATGACAATCTCCGAATATTATCGCAGCATGGGTTTGAAAGTCCTTTTGATGGCCGACTCTACTTCCCGCTGGGCGCAGGCGCTGCGCGAAATGTCCAACCGGCTGGAAGAACTGCCCGGCCCGGATGCTTTCCCGATGGATCTCTCGGCTATTATTGCCAACTTCTATGCGCGCGCCGGTTATGTGGAACTTCACAATGGTTCGTCCGGTTCGGTAACCTTTATCGGCACCGTATCGCCCGCCGGCGGTAACCTGAAAGAGCCGGTAACCGAAAACACCAAAAAGGTAGCCCGCTGTTTCTATGCATTAGAACAAGAGCGTGCCGACAAGAAACGCTATCCTGCCGTTAATCCCATCGACAGTTATTCAAAATACCTGGAGTATCCCGAATTTCAGGATTATATATCCAAACATATCTCTTCTACCTGGATTGGCAAGGTAAATGAAATAAAAACCCGTATGTTGCGCGGTAAAGAAATTTCAGAACAGATTAATATACTTGGCGACGATGGCGTGCCTGTTGAATATCACGTTACGTTCTGGAAGTCGGAACTGATAGACTTTGTAATCCTGCAGCAGGATGCTTTTGACGACGTCGATGCGGTTACCTCTCTGGAACGTCAGGAATTTATGTTAGACAGAGTAGTTACTATTTGCCATACGGAATTTAAATTCGACGCCTTTACGGAGGTAATGGACTACTTCAAGAATATGATAAATGTCTTTAAGCAGATGAACTATTCCCAATATAAGAGCGAGTCGTTTGAAAAGTTCAATAAGCAATTAGACGAGCTGTTAAATGAGAAGAGCGAAAATTAATAAAAGTTATGGCAACAAAAGCATTTCAAAAAATATATACAAAGATTACCCAGATTACAAAAGCTACCTGTTCGCTGAAAGCAACGGGAGTAGGGTATGACGAGCTGGCTTCGGTAAACGGCAAGCTGGCCCAGGTGGTAAGAATTAGCGGAGACGAAGTTACCTTACAGGTATTCTCCGGTACGGAAGGTATTCCTACCAACGCCGAAGTTGTGTTCATGGGAAAAGCGCCTGCATTAAAAGTAGGCGTCCAGTTAGCCGGGCGATTCTTCAACGCTTATGGCGAACCGCTCGACGGGGGACCCGTACCGGAAGGTCAGGAAATAGAAATCGGAGGGCCTTCCGTCAATCCGGTACGTCGCGAACAACCTTCGGAATTAATTGCTACCGGTATTGCGGGCATAGACTTAAATAATACATTGGTAACAGGCCAGAAAATTCCTTTCTTTGCCGACCCCGACCAGCCGTTCAACCAGGTAATGGCTATGGTAGCCTTACGCGCCCAGTCCGACAAGATTATCTTGGGAGGTATGGGTATGACGAATGACGATTACCTGTTCTTTAAAAATACATTCAGCAACGCGGGGGCGTTAGACCGTATTGTGAGTTTCATCAATACAACAGAAAATCCTTCCGTAGAACGCTTGCTGATTCCGGATATGGCGCTTACGGCTGCCGAATATTTTGCCGTGCAGAAAAATGAGAAAGTCCTCGTTCTTCTTACAGACATGACAAACTATGCCGACGCCTTGGCCATTGTATCAAACCGTATGGACCAGATTCCTTCAAAAGATTCAATGCCCGGTTCAATTTACTCGGATTTGGCCAAGATATACGAAAAGGCCGTACAGTTCCCCGATGGAGGTTCTATTACGATAATCGCCGTAACTACCTTGTCGGGAGGCGATATCACGCATGCCGTGCCGGACAATACGGGTTACATCACAGAAGGACAGTTGTATTTGCGTAAAGATAGCGACGTAGGTAAGGTTATTGTAGACCCGTTCCGAAGCCTGTCTCGTTTGAAACAATTGGTAATAGGTAAAAAAACGCGCGACGACCATCCGCAAGTCATGAATGCAGCCGTACGTTTATACGCCGACGCCGCCAATGCAAAAACAAAACTGGAAAATGGCTTCGACTTAACCGATTATGATAATCGTACATTAGCGTTTGCCAAAGATTATTCCGAAAAGTTATTAGCGATTGACGTAAACCTCGATACAACCGAAATGCTCGACGTTGCCTGGGATTTATTTGCCAGATACTTTACTCCGGCAGAAGTAAATATCAAGCAGGAATTTGTAGATAAATACTGGGAGAAATAAAAAAATTATGGCGATAAAGTTTCAATACAATAAAACTTCACTTCAGCAATTAGAAAAGCAACTGAAGATGCGCGAACGTTCTTTACCTACCATTAAGAGTAAAGAGAGCGCATTACGCTTGGAGGTAAAGCGAACGAAAGACGAAGTAAAAAAGTTGGAACTTCAGCTTGAGGAACAGGTTCAGAGTTACGAAAATATGGCGGCTTTGTGGAATGAGTTTACTCCCAGCCTGATAAAGGTACAAGACGTATCTCTTTTTACAAAGAAAATTGCCGGCGTTGTCGTCCCCGTTCTTGATGATATTAAATTTGAAATACAGCATTATAGCCTGTTTAACACGCCTGCATGGACAACCGACGGTATCGAGTTGTTGAAAGAATTGGCGCGTGCCGGTATTGAAGTGGAATTTTCAAGAATGAAGCTGGAGTTATTAGAACATGCAAGGAAAAAAACAACTCAGAAAGTAAATCTTTTTGAGAAAGTACAGATTCCGGGATATAAAGATGCGATCCGAAAGGTGAAACGGTTTATGGAAGACGAAGAAAGTCTTTCCAAATCGTCGCAAAAGATCATGAGGGCTAATCAGGAGAAACGTAAAGTAAAAGAGGAGACAGAATCATGATAGTTAAAATGAGGAAATATGCCTTTATGGTGTTTCATCGGGAATACGATCGGTTTCTTTCCACGCTTCGCGAGTTGGGAGTCGTTCACATAAAAGAAACGAAGTCTGTTACGGATCATGCCGGATTGCAAGAGATAGCGTCTGAACGTAAAAGAGTTTCATCCATATTACATTCATTTAAAACACGGCATAGCAGGGAGAAAAAGGTTGTTTTATCGCCTCCCCGTCAGATAACCAAAGAAGAAGGATTGGCGTTGCTTGAAAAGATTGAAGGACTGGATGACAAAATAACCCAGTTGCAAGCGCAAAAACAGTCGCTGCAGAAAGATATGTCTTATATGGAGTTATGGGGCGATTTCAACTATACCAATATCAAGTATCTGAAAAAAGCCGGATATATAGTTTCCTTCTTTACCTGTCCTACTTCCAGGTTTGAGCCGGAATGGGTTGATACATACAATGCCATTCTTATTAATAATTTCCAGTCGGTTACATATTTTATTACCATTACAAAAGAGGGAACGGTACTGGATATTGACGCCGAACGTCCTAAAATGCCGGATCGCGGACTGACAAAACTTCAGGCGCGATACGACCAGTTGAACCTGGATTTGAAACAATTGGATGAACAATTAACCGCAATGGCCGTCGAAGAGTATCATACGTTAGGCGAATTGGATAAAAACCTGCAGGACGAATTTAATCTGGCTCATGCAATTGTTCAAACAGACAAACAGGCCGGCGATAAGCTTATGTTTTTAGAAGGATGGACAACCGACGACAAGGCGGCGACATTGGAAGAAGAACTGGATAAACAGGGCTATTTCTTCCGCCAGGAAGAGATAGAAGACGGCGATAAGACGCCTGTCAAACTAAAAAATAATAAATATAGCCGTTTGTTTGAACCGATTACTAAAATGTACTCGCTTCCCAATTATGCAGAATTAGACCCGACGCCGCTTTTTGCTCCTTTCTTTATGTTGTTCTTCGGCCTCTGCTTTGGAGACGGAGGATATGGTTTGATTATCTTATTGCTTTGTACTTTCTTAAAGAAAAAAGTGTCTTCAGACGTAAAACCATTCCTTTCCTTGTTTCAATGGTTAGGCGGAATGACAATTGTTGTAGGAGCGTTAACCGGTTCGTTCCTTGGAATAGCGTTGGTTGATATACCCGCCTTCCATGCTGTAAAGGATTATTTTTTAAGCAGCGACAACCTGATGGTACTTTCTGTCATCATAGGTATTACCCATATTTTGTTTGGAAAAGCTATTGGCGCTTATAAAACGAAGATTCAGAGGGGAACAAAATACAGTATAGCTCCTTTTGCATGGGTATTCGTTATAGCCTCTTTGCTTTGTGTGTTCGGGTTGCCGGCATTGAATGTACATCTGCCTGATTTGGCCGTCTATACTTTATATGGCATAGCGGCGCTGGGATTACTGATCGTTCTCTTTTACAATTCTCCGGGGAAGAATCTATTCATCAATTTCGGATCCGGACTTTGGAATGCATATAACATCGTGTTCGGTTTGCTGGGCGATACGCTTTCTTATATACGACTTTTTGCCGTAGGACTTACAGGCTCTATTTTAGGAGGCGTATTTAATTCGTTGGCTGTGTCGATGACGGCGAATCTGCCGGGAGTCGCCCATTTTATTGTCATGTTATTAATATTGCTGGTAGGACACGGATTGAACTTTGGACTTTGTATGATCAGTTCTTTAGTACATCCTATTCGTCTGATATTTGTAGAATATTTTAAAAACTCTGAATTTGAAGGTGGCAGCAAAGCGTTTGTTCCTTTCAAAAAAGCATAAAAGAAAAATTAATAATTAAATAATTTAAAAACAAATTAATTATGGAACCAATTTTATTAGCTTACATCGGAATCGGATTTATGACCGGATTGTCATTTATTGGTAGTTCATTTGGTGTAACAATTTGTGGTAACACAGTGGTAGGAGCAATGAAGAAAAACCCTGATGCTTTAGGTACTTACATTGCATTAAGCGCTCTTCCCAGTT
>JAIRYL010000210.1 GCA_031267775.1 Tannerellaceae bacterium | reverse complement strand
TAATTCCTTATTTTGATGTAACGTTGGTCTTTTGCTTTGAAAAAAAAGGCGTACTGAAAGATGAAAATAATGACGACAGCGTTATTCCCGAATTGACAGATGGCTTATTCAAACAATATATACAGGAAGGTATTATACAGGGAGGTATGGTTCCTAAACTTGAAAACTCATTCGAAGCGATCCGCTCAGGTGTGAAAGAAGTAATTATTACGCATGCTTCCGAAATAAATAAGAATAGCGGAACAAGAATCAAATAAAGTCTAATTTCACATCACAAATCATTCTATTTCCGAACCGGACGGTAGCATTTTCATGTTTACCCTGTATATCTATTTGTCCGGATAGCTTCGTTTTTCCGGCTGCTATAAGAACGCTTTGTCTGTTTCATAAAGAAAATAACGGCATTTTTAGTTATTTGGGAAATACGATATGTTAACTTGTATCAATTTGATATTCTTTTAACGTTTCTTTATGAATAACAATTCACTTCGGCTAATTGTGATTTTAGCATTAATTTGATTGTTATTTTAAAATAATATTGATAATTTGTTTGTTTATATTGGAAATATTAGTAATATTGCAAACTATATTGTGTGTATGTTGTACGTAAAAATGTTAGTGAAGGTAAACTTATGTAGTATATCTTTTTGATGTGTTTTTAATGTATGTTACTTTTTGTTCTTTTTCTTTTTTCCGGATGTGCGGAGAGGAAGATTGATAAGGTAAGTGAAAATGTGTGAATATTACAACGATGTGTGTTATTAAAAATCAAAAGGAGTGTTTATGAAAAAAAGGTTGACTTATCTTTTAGTATGCTTAATTGTAAGCGTAGGACTCGTAACGGCTCAAACAACAAGAATAACCGGTACGGTTATTTCTATTGAGGATGACGAGCCTGTTATCGGAGCATCTTTAGTTGTTAAAGGAACAACGATTGGAACAGTAACGGATTTTGACGGTTCTTTTTCTTTAGACGTACCATCAGATGCTAAAACGCTGGTGGTTTCTTATGTAGGGATGTTATCGCAGGAAGTAGCGATTAGTCCTGTTATGTATATTGTTATGCGGACTGACGCCAAAGCGTTAGACGAAGTGGTGGTAACCGCGTTAGGTATTTCCCGCGAAAAGAAAGCGTTGGGATACGCTATACAGGAAGTAAAATCGGAAGAATTAAGAAAAGGGGGACAACTGAATATTGCAAATTCATTGTCCGGAAAAGTTGCAGGCGTGCAGATTACTTCTCAGGGAGGACAAATTGGAACGTCTCAGAATATTGTAATCCGTGGTAATTCATCATTTGGAGATAACCAGCCTTTAATAGTTGTCGATGGTATTCCGGTAGCAAATGATAATGCAAGCGGCGCTACTGTTGACCTTGGATCCGGCTTAAATGATATCAATCCGGAAGATATCGAATCTATTTCGGTGTTGAAGGGAGGTTCTGCCGCCCTTTATGGTATGAGAGCCGGTAATGGAGTGATAGTAATAACAACCAAATCCGGTAAAAAAGACCGGCCTACCGTCGTTTCTTACGACGCCGACATTACTATGGATCGTATCTATAACTTACCTAAATTACAGAATAAATACGGACAGGGATATTATGGATCTGAATTTGACTGGAAAGAAAGCGATTATGATACTTACCAACAGTTTGCAGAAGAGCTGGGGTATTTCTATGTAGACGGAACGGGAAATTATGGTATTAATGATAATGCAGACGAATCATGGGGGCCGCGTCTTAATATAGGTTTAATGTTGCCTCAGTATAATAGTCCGGTTGTTAATGGCGTACGGCAAGCAACGCCTTGGGTATCGAATCCAAATAATATAAAAGACTATTTCCAAACCGGATTATCGATGAATCATACCGTTTCTGTTTCTACAGCTACGGATAAGGCGTCTGTAAGGGCGTCTCTTGCTTATCGCGATCAAAAAGGAACAACCCCCAATACAGACCAGAAGCGATATTCGATGGCCGTTAATACAAAGCTGGAGGTTAACAAGTATATCGACTTTGATTTGGCCGCTAATTATACGCGTACCAATAGCGATAACCTTCCCGGTTCCGGTTATGAGAGTACAAATCCGTTACAGTCTATTTTGCAGTGGTTTGGCCGCCAGGTTGACATGAAAGACCTGAAGAATAAATGGGATGAAACAGATGAATATGGAAATTATACGCACTATAACTGGATACAGTCTTTCCATGCGAATCCATACTGGACGGTGAATAAAAATACAAATTCGTATGAACGGAATCGCTTTTATGGAAAATCGTCTATTTGGTTTAAACCGTTTGACTGGTTGAAATTTGAAGGACGTGTGGGATATGACCATTACGATTCAAACCAATTTTCCAAAATTCTTTGGGATGTTGATCATCCAAACGGCTATTTCAGGAGTTGGGATCGTAAAATGAATGAATTAAATGCTGATATTATTGGCTATTTTAATAAAAATTTCGGCGACGTTACAGCGAATGTTATTCTGGGGGCTAATTATCGCGACTATGCATTTGTTCGCTCCGGATTAGGCGCAGACGAGTTGACGGCTTCCGGCGTTTTTACCGTTACCAATGCCAAAGGTACTCCGTATACGGAACTTTATCATCAAAAGCGCCGCTCTAATTCGGTATATGGAAATTTATCTTTGGGTTATAAAAATATGGCATATCTGGATATCAGTATGCGTAATGATTGGGATTCAACGATAGACGACTCTTTTTTCTATCCTTCTTTCAGCGCCAGTTGGATTCCAACTGAAACATTCAAATCTTTAACGGAATCCGATTATTTAAATTTCTGGAAAATAAGGGGAAGTTGGGCGCAAATCGGCTCGGCTACAGATCCCTATTACTCTAATGCATATTATTCTGCATTAAGCGGCGCATTTAACGGAACAGCTTTATTTTATAATCCGATTACGTTACCTCCCAATCAGTTAAAACCGGAAACTGTTAAGACTTGGGAAATAGGTACGGAAGCGGGTTTGTTTAATAATCGGCTGCATATTGACGCCGCCTATTATTCAAAGAAAACCACTGATCAAATCATGAATGTAAATGTGGCTACCTCTACGGGTTATAATTCTATGTATATTAATGCGGGGAAAATTAGCAACCAGGGCGTCGAGCTGCAAGTTTCGGGCGATATTCTGAAAAATCC
>JAIRYL010000204.1 GCA_031267775.1 Tannerellaceae bacterium | reverse complement strand
CCATTTCGTCCAGTCCTTTCCGGTGATAGGTATACCATATATCGCGGAACGGCTCAGCCTGACTCTCTGTAATAGCCGTGACGAGGGCGTGCCGGTTGCGATTATTGTCGAATGCTTTCCAACCGTTCCAAGTGGGTTGCGACTGACATAAATTAACGATTTGCTGCGCTTGCTGGAAAAAGGAAGTCCCGCCTTTGGCAGAAAAACTGTCGAAATCAAATCCCAGGATAAGATAGATGTAATAAATAACCGTGGCTGTAAGATTATTTTGCAGCGTATTCTCCGTATATTCCAATGGAGAGAACTCTATGTATTCAAAATCGAGCTGTACGTCGCGGAAGTTCAATATAGCTGTGGAATAACTCGAATTATAAACCGGACGACGCGCTTGTATCTGTATTTCCGACTTGAACGTATCGCCCTCGCGTCCATTAATAATGATAGTCATTGTACAGTCTATCTTTTCATTTACGGCAAAAGTGGCGTCTGTCCACTTCCTGTTATTAACAAACTCCGTTAAAGCTGTCTGAAGCGACGTATATATTTGTTTACTGCCCTGAATTTTATCGCTGTTTATCGTTATCCGGGCATTAATCTCCTGCGCCTGCGCCCCGCAAAATCCGGCGGCAGACAGGCATATAAACAGGAATATCTTTCTTATTTTCATTTCAATAAATCAGCTAACTTGTCTACAATATCCAATGCCACTTCCTGCTTGTTTTTCACAGGATAGCCGGTTACCCTGCCTGTATGGTCGAGAATGGTTATTTTATTCGTATCCGTGCGGAAACCTGCTCCCGGTTCATTTAATGAATTGAGTACAATAAAATCAAGATTCTTCTTTTCTAATTTAGCTTTGGCATACGCAAGCTCATTGTTCGTTTCCAAAGCAAAACCTGCCAACTTCTGGTTTTCTTTTTTTATCGCCCCAAGAGAAGCGGCAATATCTTTATTGGGAATCAGCCGAAGGATTATCTCTCCCTTGCTTTCCCTTTTTATCTTTTCCCGGAAAGCTGCTTCCGGACGATAATCGGCGACTGCCGCGCACAAGATAGCGGCGTCGGTCTCCGGAAAAAGGGAAATTGCCGCCTGATACATTTCTTCGGCAGATTCAACATCGATTCGCTTGATACCGGGATGAGAGGCGGTCAATGCGACAGGCCCGGACAGCAAAATAACGTCGGCCCCTCTCTGCGCGCAAACTTCGGCAAGAGCAAATCCCATTTTGCCGGATGAATAATTCCCTATAAAACGCACCGGGTCTATCTTTTCACAGGTAGGGCCGGCCGTTATCAGAATCTTTTTTTTTTGAAGGTCGTTCCGGGAAGCAAAGAATGTTTCCAGCCTGCGGATAATACAATCCGGCTCTTCCATCCGCCCTTTACCAACCAGATGGCTTGCCAGTTCTCCTTCGGCCGGTTCTATGATATAATTGCCGAAAGAACAGAGTTTATCTAAATTATGCCGGGTGGCCGGATGGGCAAACATATCCAAATCCATGGCCGGAGCAATAAAAACAGGGGCTTTGCATGACAGGTAAGTTGTAATCAGCATATTGTCGGCAATACCGTTTGCCATTTTCCCAAGGGTCGAGGCCGTAGCCGGAGCAATCAGCATAGCGTCTGCCCAGAGACCTAAATCAACATGACTGTTCCACGTACCGTCGCGATTTGAAAAAAACTCGCTGATAACAGGATTGCCACTCAAGGCAGAAAGGGTAACCGGCGTTATGAATTCCTTCCCCGAAGGAGTGATAACCACTTGTACCTCTGCTCCTTTCTTCACTAATCCACGAATAATATAAGCCGCTTTATAAGCCGCTATACTTCCCGTTATACCTACTATAATCTTTTTGTCTTTCAGCATTTCCTTGTTTATGCAAATTATACAGACACACTATGAAACGGTTTCATACCGTCTTTTATTACAATCGTAACCTCAAAATTTCACGGGCTACCGTTGCATCTATAGTTCCATACTCGCCTAATACCCATCCCATTTGGGCAATAGGCTCTACTAACTTATCCAGATCGGATTCCTTTATTTCATATTCGTTCAAGCGCGTTTTCAAGCCCATATCACGAAAAAACGTTTCAACCGTTTCAATAACTTTGTTCATGCGTTCTTCCGGATTCCCTTCGGTTATATTGAAAACGGCAACGCCCAATTGAAGTATTTTTTCCCGCTTCTCCCTGCGCATATATTCCATCACGCCCGGAAGGATAACGGCCAACGTTTCCGCATGGTCTAACCCAAACTGCGCCGTCAACGCATAGCCGATACGATGCGACGACCAGTCTTGCGGCGTTCCCTGTCCTATCCAGCCATTCAATGCATTCGTTGCCGCCCACATCAGGTTGGCGCGTATATCGTAATTCAAAGGGTCGCTTAATACTTTCCGCCCTTCTTCTACAATAATCTTCATTAAACTTTCGGCAAAAGCATCCTGCACGTTAGCGTTGACGGGGTAAGTCAGATATTGTTCGATAACATGAATAAACGAATCAACCACTCCATTGGCTACCTGGCGAGCAGGCAACGAATACGTAGCTTCCGGATCCATTACAGCGAATTTCGGAAAAACAAACAGAGTTGCAAAATTGAGTTTCTTCCCTTCGGAAACACGGGAAATAACGGCTCTTTCATTCATTTCCGAACCGGTAGCGGGCAGCGTAAGAACTGCGCCCAGAGGCATGGCTTCTTTTACAGGACTTCCCTTAGCAAGGATATCCCACGGATCGCCTTCAAACGGAACGGCAGCCGCTATAAATTTAGTGGCGTCAATCACCGACCCCCCTCCTACGGCAAGGAGAAAATGTATCTTTTCTTTCCTGACAAGTTCAACCGCCTGCATACATGTTTCATAATGCGGATTCGCCTCGATACCGGAAAACTCCAACCATTGAAAGCCATTCAATGCGTCGGCTACCTGTTCATATATCCCATTCTTTTTGATACTTCCGCCGCCATAAATCACCAGTACCTTTAAACCTTCAGGAATCAAAGCAGATAAACGGGCGATCGTTCCCTTTCCAAAAACTACTTTTACCGGATTACAAAACTCAAAATTATTCATCTTATTTTGAATTAAAACCTCTTAGTTTGATTTCAGTCAACATTTTTTTTGTATTCAGCGGAAAATCGCCATTCATAATCCAACTGTAATACCCCGGGTCTTTCTGCAATACTTCAGTTACCAACTGCCCCTTGTATTTACCAAAGTTAATAACTTCCTTGCCTTTATCATTGTACACCATCCGGCCGGAAAAATCAACATTGTTGCCAAAGCTGGAAAATTCAGACAGAAAGGCTATGTCGTTTTTCAAATCGGGATACCTGTCTAATTGAGCCTTTAATATCTCGTATGTCGCTATTGTATCAGCTTTAGACGTATGAGCGTTTTCTAATTCTTTATTGCAATAAAACTTATAAGCAGCCGATAAGGTACGCTGTTCCATTTTATGGAAGATAGTCTGTACGTCTACAAACTTACGACGGCTTAACTCTATATCCACGCCGGCGCGCAGAAACTCTTCGGCAAGCATGGGTATATCGAAACGGTTGGAGTTAAACCCGGCTAAATCACAGCCTTCTATTTGAATAGCTAATGACTTTGCTATTTCTCTAAAAGTAAGACAATCTTTTACGTCTTCATCTGATATGCCGTGAATCGCCGTCGCTTCGGGCGGGATAGGGATTCCCGGATTTATCCTTCGCGTTTTAGACTCTTCTTTTCCATTCGTATATACTTTGACGAATGATACTTCGACAATACGATCCTTAACAATATTAATACCCGTTGTCTCCAAATCGAAGAAGACCAACGGGTTCTTTAAGTTTAACTGCATTTATCGGATTAATTATTCATTTAACATCATAGGCATGAGTAACATCAGCGCTTCTTCATTTTCTTCATTTTCTACAGGGACAATCACGCCTGCACGGGAAGGATCCCCTAACTCGATAATAATGTCTCCCGATGCTATATTATTTAATATTTCCACCAGGAATGTTGCTTTAAAGCCTATTTTCAATTCTGTCCCATCATATTGGCAATTGATTTTTTCCTCTGCAGATATAGAAAAATCGATGTCTTGCGCCGATATTATCATTCGATTTTCTACTATATGTAATTTTACCAAACTGCTGGCGGCATTGGAAAAGACCGAAACACGTTTCAGGGCATTCAGAAACGAAAGACGATCAATGATAACTTTATATGGATTTTCCTGTGGTATGACGCTGTTATAATTAGGATAACGGCCTTCTATCAAACGGCAAACCATTTCTACATTGGGAGACGTTACATAAGCGTTGTTTTCGTCAAACTTTATTCCAATTTGTCCCATTTCTTTTACCAGCACGCTCTTTAGCAGGTTAGCAGGCTTTTTAGGTAAAATAAAAGCCGCTTCTGTTGCCGATTTAACGGACTGATTACGTAAACGGACTAATTTATGTCCGTCGGAAGCTACAAAAGTCAACGCATCTTCTTTAATATCGAAATAAACGCCATTCATCACCGGACGAAGTTCGTCGTCGGCCGTTGCAAACAACGAGCGACCGATTCCATTTAACAAGGTCTGCGCATTGACCAGGATAGAGGTATTCTCGTCATTCAAAGGTTTCTGCTGCGGATACGTATCGCCAAACTGACCGACAAAGTTATATTGCCCGTTTTCAAAATGCACATCTATTGCCAGATTATCATCATTAATAACAAAATTGAGCGGCTGTTCGGGGAGCTCTTTTAACGGTTCAAGCAATATTTTGGCCGTAACGGCAAATCTACCGGCGCCTTCCGCATTCATTACTTCAATGGAAGTAACCATCCGCGTATCCGCATCTGATGCTGTTATAGTGAGTTTGTTTCCTTCCAAGTCAAAAAGGAAACTGTCTAATATCGGTAAAGAATTTTTAGATGCGATTACTTTACTTATCGACTGTAAACGAGATAATAATGCAGCGCTTGATACATCAAATTTCATGGTTCTTTTATTATTAATTATTTATTATATTCATATTAAACAGAACAAAAATAAGGAATTATTTCTAATTAATTCTACTTTAAGAGATTAAAATTTGTTTCTCAAGAGCGCTATCCCCCAATAACTCCTCTCATCCCTCAACCCGGAGGGTTAAATATTAATAACCCCCAATGAAGCGTAGCGATTGGGGGATAGTGCAGAGAAAATGGGATTGTGCCGGAAGTTCAACAGCCGTATGAACAGCTATTCAACCCTCCGGGTTGACGGGGAGAGAAGAGGTATCAGGCTATCCCCCAGCTTCATGCTATCCCCCAATCGCTACGCTTCATTGGGGGTTATTTACATTCAGACCTGCGGTCTGTGAAGAAACGTAAGATTTTGCAGGTGATCCTGTCAAGCGGGTACGTTGCCGGCTGTAAAAAAAAACTCCTTCCCAAAAATTGAGAAGAAGTTTTCGTACTTTATTATGTAGAGTAATTCATTATTTTGCAAAGTAATCTTTAACTGCATCATTTGGAACCATTTCTTCCCGAAAGGCATAAGCTCCGGTTTTTGGAGACTTCACCATTTTGATCACTTTAGAATAGGTGCGCCCTTCGCCTTTCTTAAATGTTGCTACCGCTTTTTTTGCCATTGTTTAATCTCCTGTTATTTAATTTCTTTATGTAAAGTTACTTTCTTCAGTATCGGATTGAATTTTTTCAATTCCAAACGCTGAGTCGTATTCTTCCTGTTTTTCGTTGTAATATATCTTGACGTGCCCGGCATACCACTTCCTTTATGCTCGGTACATTCCAAAATTACCTGTACTCTATTGCCTTTCGCTTTCTTTGCCATCTGTTGTTTCTCCTTCGAATTAAACGTTTATACCTTTTATTTCAGTTAAAAAACCTTTTTGAACAGCATTGTTAATCGCTGCATCCAAGCCAAGTTTGTTAATTGTGCGTAAACCCGAGGCAGAAATACTTAGGCTAATCCATTGATCCTGTTCCACCCAATAGAACTTTTTTGTAAACAAATTAACGTTAAATTTGCGTTTGGTTCTTTTATTAGAATGTGCAACGTTGTTTCCAACCATTGCTTTTTTTCCTGTAATCTGACAAATCTTAGACATCTCTATCTTATTTTTTATTATTTGCTGTGTATATTTCCAATATTATTCTCACAATCAGGGCGCAAAGTAAAGAATAAAAATCAATTTGCACAACTTTTTTTGTTATTATTTTTCAATCCAGGAAATTATCTCTTCTGCCATTGGGTTTGTTTTTGGCGGAGCCATTCCTGCCCAGTTACCTGCTTCGTCTATCATGAATTTCTGGAAGTTCCAGGTTACTTCGGCGTCTTCTTTTCCGTTCAGGCTTTTCTCCGTCAGCCATTTATACAACGGCGCTTTATCTTCGCCCACAACAGATATTTTGGCCATCATCGGAAAAGCGACTCCGTAGTTCAGGCGGCAAAATTGCAGTATCTCTTCGTTTGTGCCGGGTTCTTGCTCTCCAAAATTATTGGCCGGAAATCCTATGATGGTAAACTTATCTTCGCCATACGTTTCGTACAGTTTCTGTAACTGCTCGTATTGAGGCGTTAATCCACACTTGGAAGCAACGTTTACTACCAAGACCTTTTTCCCTTTCAGCTCGGATAACGGAAATTCTTTTCCGTCGATCGTCTGAACCGTAAAATCATAAAAACTCTTATTCTGTGCCATAACCGAAACCGATAAACACATTGCCATAACTAAACTGATAAAAACATTCATGATATTAATACTGATTAAATGAATACTGAATATAAAAGTACGGGTAAAAAGTTTACGTTTGCTATTTTTCCTGAAAATAATATTCCGACAGGATTTTCTTTACCTTTTCGGGCGTAACCCTTCCGTACACTTTGCCGCCAATGGAAATAACCGGAGCCAGTCCGCAAGCGCCCACGCAACGAAGACAATCCAACGAAAACAAACCATCTTGCGTCGTTTCGCCTACTTTTATTTCCAATTGCCGTTCTAATTCTTCCAGTATCTTTTCCGCTCCGCGTACATAGCAGGCTGTGCCGAGACAAACGGATACAGGGTATTTTCCGTTGGGCGTCATCGTAAAAAACGAATAAAAAGTAACTACCCCGTAGACCTTTGAGACGGGTATTTTGAGTTTTGACGCAATAACTTCCTGCACTTCCGCCGGCAAATAACCCAGCGCGCCTTGCGCCGCATGCAGAACATTGATCAATTCGCCCGGATCATTATTATACTCTTCACAAATAGCGTGAAGCTTGGTTATATTTGAGTGTGATAAATAGAGTGTTTCCATGATTATTCTTCCTTATTCGTTTCATTCAAAATGCCGACTGTATTTTTTCGGTCGAAATAATGCGTATGCAATAATTGATGCGACAAGGGTCCGCAGGGTTCGCCCAGATATTCCTTGTATAGCCGGATAATAGCTGGATTTTCATGACTTTTCCGGATATTTTTTCCTTTATCGACCTGATATAAGGATGATGCGCGCCTGCGAAGCACTTCCATATTTCCGCGATGGAACGGCTGTCCGCCTCCGCCAATACAACCGCCCGGGCAAGCCATTATTTCAATTGCATGATAGGGAGATGTTCCGTTCTTTACCTCTTCTATCAGTTTGCGGGCGTTACCCAGTCCATGAGCAATGCCAATACGTACGGGCAAGCCGTCGAAATCGATAACGCCCGACCGTATGCCTTCCATTCCGCGCAACGCTTCTATCTCGATATGTTCCAGCGGCTTTTTGGTATATAATTCGTACGCTGTCCGGCAGGCGGCTTCTATAACGCCGCCGGTTGTGCCAAATATAACGGCTGCGCCCGTCGATTCGCCGAACGGCTGGTCGAATTCTCCGTCCGGTAATTCTTCAAAATTGATATTGGCATACCGTATCAAGCGCGCCAATTCGCGCGTATAAATAGAAATATCTACATCGGGATTGCCATTGACCGAAAACTCCTGCCTGCCGGCTTCGTATTTCTTTGCCAGACAAGGCATAATGGATACAACCACAATTTTTTCGCGTTCAACGCCCAATTTATCGGCAAAATAAGACTTTATTATAGAGCCGAACATCTGTTGGGGACTTTTGGCTGTTGACAAGTTGCCGGTTAATTCGGGATAATGCTTTTCTACAAAGTTAACCCAGCCCGGACAACAACTGGTCATCAAAGGTATTTTCTCTTTCTTTTCGCCATGCAAATAGCCGGTCAGCCGCTGAAGCAATTCCGTTCCTTCTTCCATAATGGTAAGGTCGGCAGCGAAATCGGTATCGAATACATAATCAAAGCCTAAGTTACGCAAGGCCGAAACCATCTTACCTGTTACAAGGGTACCCGGTTCAAAGCCAAAGTCTCGACCTAAAGCGACGCGCACGGCGGGAGCTGTTTGCGCTATCACTATTTTATCCGGATTGTCCAAAGCGTCGAGTACTTCCTGCTGATTGCTCCGTCCGCTTAAAGCATTTACCGGACAGATAGACACGCATTGTCCGCAATACGAACAAATACTGCCTTTCATGTCTTTTTCAAAAGCCGTCGACACCACTGCCTGGAAGCCTCTGTTTACGGCTGTAAGAGCGCCTACGGTTTGTATGGAGTTACACATCGTTTCGCAACGCCGGCACATGATGCATTTATTTACGTTGCGCACAATAGAGGGACTGCGGTCTATCGGAAAAACAGACTGTTCGCCCGAATACCTCACTTCGCGTATACCCAAATCGTGCGCGACGGTCTGTAATTCGCAATGCCCGTTTTTGCTGCATGTAAGACACTCGAAGGGATGGTTGGACAGAATCAGTTCCATGATAATCCGGCGGGCGTTCATCACGCGCGGAGTATATGTTTTTACGACAAGCCCGTCGGTACATTCCGTTTTACAGGCCGGCGCCAGATTTCTCCGGCCTTCTACTTCCACTACGCAAATCCGGCATGCGCCCGGATTGTTTTCGTAATGCAGGTCTTCCAGTTTCATGTGACATAAGGTGGGGATGCGTACGCCGATGCTTCTTGCCGCCTCAAGGATGGTAGTACCGGCAGGAACTTCCAGCTCTTTTCTGTTGATGATTAATTTTATGGTTTTCATTGGTACAGGGTTTAACGTGTTAATGAACATATACCGCATTGAACTTACATTTATCGAAACAGGTTCCGCAGCGCACGCAAAGGATGGGGTCTATCACATGGGGCGTTTTCCGTTCACCTTTTATAGCGTCTACCGAACAGGAGCGAGAGCATAAGGTACAACCGGTACATTTTTCGGGGTCGATAAAATATTGGGTGAGCTTCCGGCATTGATGAGCCGGACAAGCCTGGTTGCGTACATGGGCTATATATTCGTCGTAGAAATTATTCATTGTCGACAATACCGGATTGGGAGACGTTTGTCCCAACCCGCATAAAGCGGTATCTTTTATAACGATTGCCAGGTTACGCAGCCTCTCCAAATCGCTTTCCTCTCCAACGCCCGACGTTATCTTTTGCAGTATTTCGTGCAACCGCTTATTGCCAATCCGGCAAGGCGTACATTTTCCGCACGATTCTTCTACTGAAAAATCAAGATAAAACTGCGCCATAGCAACCATACAATCATCTTCGTCCATGACGATCATTCCGCCCGAACCCATCATCGAACCCGCCGCCAGCAGATTATCGTAATCGATCGGCAGGTCGAGGTGCTTTTCGGTCAGGCATCCCCCCGAAGGGCCGCCGGTTTGAACGGCTTTGAATTTCTTCCCGTCTTTAATACCGCCTCCTATCTGGAAAATAACTTCGCGAAGCGTAGTTCCCATCGGTACTTCTACTAAACCAACCTTATTGATTTTTCCGGCTAAAGCAAACACTTTCGTCCCTTTGCTTTTTCCTGTGCCGATACGGCCGAACCATTCCGCTCCCTTTAAAATAATGGCCGGAATATTAGCGTATGTTTCTACGTTGTTTACATTCGTAGGAAAGCCGTTATATCCGCTTTCGCTTGGAAAAGGCGGTTTTACCGTCGCTTCTCCCCGCTTACCTTCCATGCTGTGAATCAGCGCCGTTTCTTCTCCGCACACAAAAGCGCCGGCGCCATAGCGTATTTCGATATCAAAAGAAAAATCCGTTCCGAAGATACGCTCGCCCAGGAAGCCATATTCCCTTGCCTGCCGCATGGCTACCTTCAGCCGTTCAATGGCCAGGGGATATTCGGCGCGTATGTATACCAATCCCCTGTCGGCGCCTGTACAATAACCGTTTATAACCATCGCCTCGATAACGGTATGCGGATCGCCTTCCAATATAGACCGATCCATAAAAGCGCCCGGATCGCCCTCGTCGGCATTGCACACCACATATTTCCGGCTGGCCTCTACCTTGCGGGTAATTTGCCATTTCAGTCCGGTAGGGAATCCTCCGCCTCCCCGTCCTCGCAGGCCGCTGTCCATAATTATTTTGATAACCTGGTCGGGCGTCATCTGCGTCACTGTTTTTCCTAAAGCCAAATAACCGTCGGCTTTGATATAATCGTCAATATTTTCCGGATCGATATGTCCGCAATTCCTGAGGGCGATATGTAACTGCCGGGGCGAAGAATCCGTTCCGGTTTGTACTTTATCTTTAATCCAAACGGCGTCTTCCGGCATGACGCCTTTCCTGATATAATGGGTTACAATATTGTCTACCTTCGCGTTGTTTACAAAGCCGAAAACCACAGGCTCGCCGCCCGGCAAGGTTACTTCAATGGTGGGTTCGGCATAGCAGTATCCCATACATCCGGTTTGAACAATGTTGACCGGTATCTGTTCCCGCTTCGTCAAAGCGGCCAGATAGTTATTTACTTCTCTGGCTCCGGCGGCTATTCCGCAGGTAGCCATGGAAATTTTTATTTCTACTGATTCGGCTGGATGGTTCGACTCGGAAAAAGCGACGGCTGCATTACGTACGCACATAAGATCGTCTAACGTCTTTACTACATTCATGGCTCAACAATTAAGATTAAATTCACAATGAAGATGATTCGGAACAAACATACGTAATTATCCTTAAATCACATCTTATATCGGGGGATGGTTTTCGTTAAAAATATCCAATCTTTCTTTTAATAAATCATATTGATGGTCTTTTATAAACGAAGTGCATGCACGCAGTCCTTCTTTATTACTTCCGGTAGTCTCTAAAGATATGGCGCTGATACCGTAATATATGAGTTCTTTCATCAATTCGCTGCCGGTCATACCCGGATAGGAGACGGTAAAATAGAAACCGTCGGCTATCGGTTGGTCTAAATCATTCTCATATACTATTTTAAATCCGTGACCGGTAAATATTTCCTTTAATTTTTTAGCGCGCCGTCCGTATTCCCGTACGTCCGATACAAAATCGAATGTTCCGTCGGAAGCCGCTCTAAACATGGCCGCCAGCGCAAACTGGGCGGAATGGCCGGTTCCGGAAGATAAAGCGTATAAAACTCTATGGATGTATACGGCGCCGAACGTACCGCCTCCGTACCGTTTGGCAAGCTCCGGAAAAACGCGACGGTATAATGTATTGGATATGGCCGTTACGGCTATCCGCTGGCCTGCATAACTAAACGCTTTAGAGCCGGAAATCTGCAGGATATAATTATCGGTATAATTTGCGATGGTGGACTGATAAGGCGCTTCAAAGGGCTTGCCCAGTTCTTTCCGGAAATCCATCGCAAAATAAGCCAGGTCTTCAATTACAATCGTATCATATTTGTCGGCTACGCCGGCTATACTTTTTAATTCGTTTTCCGTTAAACAGAACCAGGCCGGGTTATTGGGATTTGAGTATATAATGGCGGCTATATTTCCTTTGCTTACATATTCTTCTATTTTCGACGCTATTTTTTCTCCTCTGTATTCATATATATCAAAGGATTCGTATTTGTAACCCATTACGGCTATCTGCTGCTTCTGAACGGGGAAACCGGGGTCGATAAACAGGATGCTGTCTTTTCCCTGTACGCATTGGCCGCAGGTAAGGAAAGAAGCGTAAGTTCCCTGCATAGATCCTGTAACAGGCACGCAACATTCGGCGTCGACGTCTACATTCAGAAAGGCTTTTATGAATCGGGAAGCTTCCGTTTTTAATTCGGGCGTTCCGTTTATGTTGGGGTAAACAGACGCTATGCCATCCTGCAAAGCGTTTATTTCCGCTTCAACGCCTATCCGGGCCGGCTTCAATCCCGGTACTCCCATTTCCATGTGTATGAACTCCGTCCGGGTTTCGCGTTCCAGTTGCGACGAGATAGCGACTACTTCGCGAATGGTAGCTTTCCCAAAGTGGGGCAAACCATAGCTATCCATCACTTCTTTCGTTTTAATATAATCTACAGGCGTATTTTTCATGTCTTGTACTTATTTTGTAATTATTTAGCGTTATTCTACGTATAATACCAGGCCTTTGAGGTATTCGCCTTCGGGATGGTAAATGTTGACGGGATGGTCGGCGGGTTGCGTTAGCTGGTGAAGGATGCGTACGCTCCGGCCCGACTGTGCGGCGGCGCTGAAAACGGCCAGCCTGAAATGTTCTTTGCTTACCACTTGCGAACACGAGAAGGTAAAGAGAACGCCGCCGGGTTGTATCTTTTCAAAGGCGATTGCGTTGAGTTTGCGGTATCCCTGCAAGGCGTTCCTCAATACGTTTTTATGCTTGGCAAAGGCGGGCGGATCCAGGATAATCAGGTTATAATTACATTCCGTTTTTTCCAGGTACCTGAAGGCGTCTTCCGCATACGCTTCGTGGCGGGCGTCGGAAGGGAAGTTCAGTTCCACGTTTTTCTTTGTCAGGTAAATCGCTTTCGCCGAACTGTCTACCGAATGAACCAGCCGGGCTCCTCCGCGCATGGCATAGACAGAAAAACCGCCCGTGTAGCAAAACATGTTCAATACCGAACGGTTCCGGGCGTAATGTTCCAGCAAGACGCGGTTGTCTCGCTGATCTACAAAGAAGCCTGTTTTCTGGCCTTTCTGCCAGTCTACATAAAATTCCAAGCCATTTTCCATGGCGATATCCTCTGCTTCGCCGCCATACAGATAACCGTTTTCGCTATCCAGGTTGGCTTTGAAAGGGAGGGTAGTTTCAGATTTATAATAAATATGCCGCAGGGCGTCGCCCAAGGTTTGCGTTAGCGCTTCGGCTATCTGATGGCGCGCGTAATGCATGCCTGCCGAGTGGGCTTGCATGACGGCGGTATGCGCATATATGTCTATAATTAATCCGGGCAGGGCGTCGCCTTCGCCATGAACCAGACGGTATGCATTGCTGTTTTCCGCCCCGGCCAATCCCAGGGAGAGGCGTAATGCGCAGGCCGCCTGAAGGCGACGCAGCCAAAAGGCGTTATCGATATCCGTCTGTTCAAAAGACAGCGCCCGTATGGCAATGCTGCCTGCCTGGTAGTGCCCGGTAGCCAGGAAACGCCCGTTGGCTCCATATACGTCTACTACGTCTCCTTCGCTGGGATTGCCTTCCACAGCCTGTATCGCCCCCGAAAATATCCAGGGATGAAAACGCAGAAGGGATTCTTCTTTCTTGGGCTTGAGGATGATTTTGCTATATTTCATTATCCTGTTTCAGTTT
>JAIRYL010000171.1 GCA_031267775.1 Tannerellaceae bacterium | reverse complement strand
AAATAAATCATACATTTATCGGCCTGTTTTCCGCCATCCTTCAGCCTGAAAGCGCTTACATACCCCGGTATGCGCGCGCTTTCAGGCTTCGTCTGACAAAAAACAGTTCCAATAAATTTGTATGATTTATTTCCAGACAACTCCTTGGGAGGCGTCTCCTTATAGAGAAATGATAGAACAGACGCCATGGAACGCTGATTCATAACTGATATTTTTGTCGTAAAACATAAAGAATAATTATCTACAATACAAAGGAAATAGACAAATGTCTATTTCCTTTGTATTGTAGATAAAAAAGCGTTATATATAAGGATTTAAGCACAGAAGAATTAGTGTTATTGCTCGAACATTCAAAAAGAGAGTTGATTTTATTGACAAAATTAAGAGAGAAAGGGCGTTGGAGTTCTAAAAATGATGGATAATAAAGAATTTGGACAGTTTTTAGAAGAATTCAGGCAGGCAAACAATGATGAGTTGGATGTGTATTGCTTACTGATTTTCCGGCATTAAGCCCCGAACAGGAAAAACTGTTTGGAGACGCTTTGAATGAACGAACGGAACAGGCAATAGCAAAAGCGGGGAAAGTAGTTGATTATGTTAAATTAGCGCTTAAAATAAAGCCCGTGACGGATTATGTTTCAATATCGTATATTTCGCGTCGCTTTTTCGGAAAATCACGATCCTGGCTTCATAACAGGTTGCAGGGGTATAAAAATAACGGCAAGCAAGATACGCTTTCTGCGGAAGATATTATTACGCTTAGAAATGCACTGCTTACCATATCTGATGAAATAAAATCGGCAGCCTTACGTCTTTCGTAACGTTTGATTTTTTAATTACACAAACCCGATAATGCTGCAATATCGGTAGCCCGCTCCCCGAAAAGAGCGGGTTTTTTAGTTTTTTTTTGTTTCCGGCGATGCAACGTTTCTAATACCGCCCTCGTTTATATAAACAAATGGAGGAAACTATTGACAAACTGATTGAAAAATGCCGCCGCGGAAACAGGTATGCACAATTGGCGCTTTATGAACGGTATGCGCGAAAGCTATATATGGCTTGCCTGCGTATTGTAGGGAATGCGCCGGAAGCGGAAGAAGCCATGCAGGACTCATTCCTGAAGGTATTTATACGGCTGGATCAATATCAGGACGGACAATGTTTTGAAGCATGGATACATCGAATCGCTATACATACGGCGATCGACTATGTAAGACGCCATACCCAGGAGTGGGAGGAATTATCGAGTAATTATGCCGAACCGGCTGAAGAAGAAACGGGTGACGACGCCGATACGGCGTATACGGTAGCGCAAATAAAAGAGGCCGCAAAAAAGTTACCGGCCGGATATAGAGTCGTTCTGTCGCTGTATCTGTTTGAAGGATACGATATGGAAGAAATATCTTCTATCCTGCATATCAAACCGGCAAGCGTACGAACGCAATACATGAGGGCCAAGCGGAAATTATTTGATTTAATAACAGCAAACGAATATGTATCATACTAACAACCGATCGATATGGACAAGTTAAAGGATTTTATTGACACGCACAAAGAAGCTTTTGAAGACGACCTTCTTCCGGAGGGGCACTTCGAACGTTTTAACAGGAAATTGCCCGTTTCATCCCGAAAACGACTAAACCGGATTAGTATATTTGCCGTTACTGTAGCCGCCGCCGTTACATTGCTTGTATTTATACGGATTGTAAGCGATATGAAAGACGCTCCGATACAACAAACAAGCATGTACGCATGCGAAACGCAAAAGGAAATAGACGAACTTAAGTTTTATTACAATATGCAACTGGACGAAGTATCCGCGCAAATCAGAGCGTTGTATAAAAGCGAACAAATACCCGGCGGACTGGAATTACTGAAAGAAACAAAAAAGGTTCTCAAAAACTCGCATAAGTTTGAAGAGGCCGTTCTGCCTACCTTACCTTGCTCAGACGCCGGCCTCTTTGCTATGAACCAACATTACAGCAATAGCCTGGAAAGCTTGCAGATTATGCTCAGTCAAATGGAAAAATCCATTCAATATAATAACTAAAAAAATACATGCAAAATGAACGCAACACACATTAAAAATCGGTACGGGCTGCTTTTTGCCCTGTTACTTATGCTGGCTACGCCCGCCGTATGGGCTGAAACACTGGATTACGCCAAAAAGAAAGAGCTTAACCATACATTTAAAGTAAATGCAAACGACCAGTTGCAAATAGAAAATCGATACGGCAACATTACCATCACGCACTGGGATAAAAAAGAGGTTGCCATTCAGGTAATTGTAGAATCGACAGCCCGGAGCGAATCGGAAGCTCAAAAAGGATTAGACCGTGTAGACGTAGAACTGAGGCAATCGGGAAATACTGTTTACGGGATTACTTTGCTAAAAATACAGGCTGACCGGAACGACAACCGTATCAATATCAATTATTATATCAGTATGCCATCCAAGCTCTCCGCCAGTTTATCCCAGAAATACGGCAACATTAATCTTCCGGATAAAAACGAAGGGGAATACAAAATGGAGGTAAAATACGGGAACATAGTAGCCGGAAGTTTCACGGCTCCTCTCTCTATTGAAGCAGGATATAGCAATATTAAACTGGAAGACGTAAAAAACCTGCAGTTAGATGTTGCTTACAGTGGGAATGTGGCCATTAACAATGGAGATATCATGAGGATAGACAGTAAATACTCCAACCTGAACATACGGAATATTTCTCAGCTTATCATCGATAAAAAATATGGAAACCTGCAGGTACAGAACGTTGATAAAATGTCTATTGACGTAAAATATAGCCAGTGCTCTGTCGGGCGGATAAAAGACGAGCTAAACGTCCAGTCGTTAAGTTACAGCACCCTGACAGTAAAAGAACTCTCAACCGGATTCAGCCGGGTAAGAGCCGAATCGCATTATGGAAACCTGAACCTTTCTATTTCGTCAAACGCATCATTTAAGGTAAATGCCAAAAGTATAAAATATGGCGCCGCCGATATCAAAGGATTCAAGATAACCGATACTTCCATTGAAAACAAAGTAGACTATTACTATCAAATAAACGGAGGATCGAGTTCAAGCGTCATTGATTTTGAAGGAAACAACTACGGCAACTTACATATAAACGCGCTATAAAAAAAAGAGAATCGGTTGAAAACTGTTTGCTCTTTCGGGAAATTACTGATAAACTGCTTATATTTGCGCTAAATATAAACAAATGATCAAACGAATCTTTAAGAAAAAAGATATTTCGGCCGTTCTGAATGAACCGGAAGAAAACAGGGGCGAACTTAAAAGAAATCTTTCCGCCGTTAATCTGATTGCTTTAGGAATTGGCGCTATTGTAGGGACGGGTATTTTTGTAATAACAGGACAGGCCGCCGCCGTATATGCCGGACCGGCGCTAACCGTTTCGTTTCTTATATCTGCCCTTGGGTGCGTGATGGCCGGTTTTTGTTATGCCGAATTTGCGGCGATGATACCCACGTCGGGCGGCGTTTATTCTTACAGCTATACGACTATGGGAGAAATATTAGCCTGGTTTGTAGGCTGGATATTGGTGCTCGAATATCTTTTTGCCTGTTCCAGCGTGGCTGTCGGATGGTCGGGATATATGCTGAATTTATTGCAGGGATGGGAAATTCCTTTCACCGATCGATTGGCGGGAGCAACGTTTGACCATTTGCCGGATGGCCGGTGGGTGTGGACGGGGCGCATGTTTAATTTTCCCGCCGTTTTTATCGTGGGCGTAGTTTCCGCCTTCCTTATCGGCGGAATCAGGCAATCGGCGCTTGTCAATAATATCATCGTCGTTATTAAAGTTGGCGTAATCCTGCTGTTCATCGGTTTTGGATTATCTTACGTAGATACAAGCAACTGGACGCCTTATATTCCTGAAAACACAGGCGAATACGGTCATTTCGGCTGGACGGGCATTTTCCGTGGCGCCGCCGTCGTTTTTTTCGCCTATCTGGGTTTCGACGCTTTGTCTACCGCGGCAGGCGAAGCGCGTAACCCTCAGAAGGATATGCCGAAAGGAATTTTGATTTCGTTATTGATATGCGCCGTCCTGTATGTATCGGTAACAACCGTTTTAACAGGAATCGTTCCTTACAAAGAATTAAATGTAGACGCTCCGATTGCTTTGGCTATCGACCGGGCAGGAGAGGGGTTGGCCTGGTTGAGCCCTTTCATCAAATTAGGCGCCATAGCAGGCCTCAGTTCTGTGATTTTAGTGATGATGCTTGGCCAGTCGCGCATTTATTACTCCATATCGAAGGATGGATTATTGCCCGCCGTATTCTCCAAGGTGCATGATAAACAGGGCGTTCCCCGCAATGCTACGCTGTTTGCCGCCGTTGTAACCGCTCTGATTGCCGGCCTGTTTCCCTTGCATGTGCTGAGCGAACTGGTTTCTATCGGAACGCTAACGGCCTTCACTATTGTTTGTATTTCTGTTCTTATCTTACGCAAAACGCAGCCCAACTTAAAACGTCCTTTTAAAACGCCTCTTGTTCCGTTTGTACCGCTACTGGGAGCCGTTATTTGTATCGTACAGATGGCGTCTTTGCCATGGGACACATGGATGAGACTGATAGTATGGACTGTTTTGGGATTTATCATCTATTTTGCATACGGGATAAAACACAGCAAATTAAATCAGCAGTAACAGACCCCAGACGCCTCCTTAAAACGTATGCAACAAAAAAACAGCCGCTTACATCGTTTTGTAAATGGCTGTCTGCTACGCTCTTCCTCTTGGACTTGAACCAAGGACCCTCTGATTAACAGTCAGATGCTCTAACCAACTGAGCTAAGGAAGAATTTTTTTGTTTTTCAAGGATTACTTTAAATCCTTTTTGTAATTGCATGCAAAGATAGGAGATGTTTTTCAGATATGCAATTTGTTTTTCAAAAAAAGAGGAAGGCATTCTTATGGCGCGGGTAATAACGAAGCGGCATCTAAGGTTTGGGTATTTTAGCGGGAAATATTTTATGGGATGCAACGTTTTTTCGTTTCGATTCATCTCTATCAGTAGGCGTCTGGAAATAAATCAGACAAATTTATTGGAACTGTTTTTTGCCAGACGAAGCTTGAAAGCGTACGCATACCGGGGTATGTAAGCGCTTTCAGGCTGAAGGATGGCGGAAAACAGGCCGATAAATGTCTTTTTTATTACCAGACGCCTACTAAGTATGGTTACGTAAAAAAATACAGGAATATGACAAAGAAAATGTATCGGCGCTTGATGAAAAGCGCCAATTGGGTTTTGGCAGGGCTATTGTCTTTGCTGGGATTTTCGGGATGCGGCGACGACGTGATCGGGGCGGATGAATACGGTACTCCGCATG
>JAIRYL010000152.1 GCA_031267775.1 Tannerellaceae bacterium | reverse complement strand
AATACGTGGCTTCGTTTTAAATCAAAATTATCATTCGGGCCATACAGATTCGTTGGCATCACAGCGATATAGTTCGTTCCATATTGCAAGTTAAAACTTTCGCACATCTTTAATCCGGCAATTTTGGCAATGGCATAAGGTTCATTCGTATATTCCAAAGGGCCTGAAAGTAATTCATCTTCGCTCATCGGCTGCCTGGCTTCTTTGGGATAGATACAGGTACTCCCCAAAAACAACAGTTTCTTTACCTGATGGCGGAAAGATTCGCCAATTATATTTTGTTGTATCTGCAAATTATTATAAATGAAATCCGCCCGATATGTATTATTCGCCATGATTCCTCCCACCTGTGCGGCGGCTAACAGCACATATTCCGGGCGCTCTTTATCAAAAAAGTCCTTTACAGCCGCAGCATCGCGTAAATCCAGTTCGCGCGCGCTTCTTCCTGTTAAATGAACATATCCTTTCTGTTGAAGATTTTTCCAGATCGCAGAGCCTACCAGACCTAAATGCCCGGCAACATATATCCTGGCGTTCTTATCCATTATTTTCTTCCATCATTTGCCGCATATAAAGTTTCTTTACAAACCTCATATCGTGATTGGCCATTATTTTTACTAATTCTGTAAAACTTGTTTTGATTGGATTCCATCCCAACAGCGTTTTTGCTTTGGTTGGATCGCCTAACAGTTGTTCAACTTCTGCGGGACGGAAATATTTTGAGTCTACTTCTACCAGGATTCTTCCGGTAGCGAGGTCGATACCTTTTTCATCAATGCCTTTGCCTTCCCATCGAAGTTCAATACCCACTTCTTTAAAAGCCAGCGTACAAAACTCGCGTACTGTGTGATAAGCGCCGGTAGCGATGACAAAATCTTCGGGTTCGGGGTGTTGAAGCATCAACCACATACATTCTACGTAATCTTTGGCGTATCCCCAGTCGCGTAACGAATCCAGATTACCTAAATAAAGTTTATTCTGGAATCCCTGCACGATACGGGCTGCCGCCAGCGTAATCTTTCGGGTAACAAACGTCTCCCCTCTCCTTTCGCTCTCATGATTGAACAAAATACCATTCACCGCAAACATACCATAGCTTTCCCGATAATTCTTTGTTATCCAGAAACCATACTGTTTTGCCACGCCATACGGAGAGCGGGGATAAAAAGGCGTTGTTTCGCTTTGCGGTACTTCAAGTACCTTGCCATATAATTCGGAAGTAGAGGCCTGATATATCTTCGTCTTTTGCTCCAACCCCAAAATACGGATCGCTTCCAGCATACGTAATGTACCTACGGCGTCTGCTTCAGCCGTATATTCCGGCACATCAAACGAAACTTTCACATGGCTCTGAGCCGCCAGGTTGTATATTTCATCCGGCTGTACCGACTGGATAATCCGGACGAGCGAGCTACTATCCGTCATATCCCCGTAATGCAGGTTTACCAGCCGCTGTTGTTTCATATCCCGCACCCACTCATCCAAATACAAATGCTCAATCCGCCCTGTGTTAAAAGAAGAAGACCGCCGGATAATCCCATGCACCTCATACCCTTTCTCTATTAAAAACTCAGCCAAAAATGACCCATCCTGCCCGGTTATACCGGAGATTAACGCTATTTTTTTCATTTCCTCCTAATTGAATAAATCGTCTTTTCAGTTCATTTCCGTTTTCATTTCAAGCGTTTGAAAAAATCTTTTGTACTCCTTTATTGAAAGAAATCGGGAGGTACAAATGTACTATCCGTTTAGTTATTACACAAATAACATAAGGCAATAATATGTGTTTAATGGTATGTATGTCGTTTCTTTCTATCCGATAAATCGAGAGGCAAAGAGAGGAAATTCTTCTTTTCAAGCGATTTTCCGTCAATAAAATATAATATTTGAGAGCTTTGTTTTTTAACCATCTACAAAATGTAAGCGTTCGACTGAGAGAGGCTTACACTTTGACAAGGGCTGGTTTTCCTTTATTTTGGTATTTAATGGAGGAGACGCCGGTAAAGGCAAGGTATCGCTTGGCGTCATTTTGATAGTAGACAGGGGGGAATGGTATCTATTTAGTACATGTCTCTTATTTTTTCACAAAGGCGTCTTTTAGTAAGAGATAGCCTGCCGCTCCGCAAAAGGCTAAAAAGATGAAGCCGACTAATATTAACAGCTTTCTTGGAGAAGAAGCCTTTAGGGGGACGGTGGCCGGTTCGATTACCGTGTAGACGGGGGTTTGTTCCTGGATGCGGAGTTTGTTTTGTTCCAGTTGCTGGGCTAACGTGTTATATACGCCGAAGGCTAGGGACATCTCGTTTTGAAGACGGATTTGCTCCGTGCGATAGGTGGCGGAGATGATGTTCTTGTTGCTGTCTTCAAATTTGGCGTAGGATTCCTGCGATTTATAGTAGGTTTCCTTTGCGTCGGTATAGGCTTTTTCTGTGAAATCGTAGTCCTGTTTGGCTTTTTGGGTGCGGTAGTTAGTTATGTAATTCTGTAAGCACTCTACGATTATTTTTGCTATCTGCGCCGAGATTACAGGGTCTTGCATTTCTACGGATGCAGTGATGACGAATGTTTTTTTGTCGACGGATACGGAGATTCTACTTTGCAGGCTTTCTATTACTCTTCTTTGTTCTTCCGTTAGCCTGATAATATTGTCTGATTCGCCGGTATTTGTTTCGCTTTCATCGGTTACAAGACCTCTCGCCCATCCCAGTAACTGAAAGGGGGCTTTGATGATATAGTTCCACCAGGCGCTTTTCTGATACTCAAACATGTATTCGTAAAAGGTGGTCGTTAACTCTTTCCTTGAATCTGTTACCTGTAGCGGGAACAGTTCCAGCAGGAATGGGATGCTTCTTACTACATCCGGATATAA
>JAIRYL010000140.1 GCA_031267775.1 Tannerellaceae bacterium | reverse complement strand
GCTAACCCTATTAACCAAGGGCCGAACTACAAATGCAGCCAGGAGATTTCATTACGCCTGCTGAATTGGATTTTTGCCGTCTATTTTTACAAACATTCGCCATGCCTGACAGAAACGTTTTTCCAACGAATGGTTCATTATATTTACTGGCAATTACATCATATAGATAAGAATATAAATTTCTCTCGTATAGCTGTGCGTAATAACCATGCGATTACAGAAACATTAACATTATATATCGTATCTACATTATTTCCTTGGTATTCTGAATCTGCTAAGTGGAAAAGAGAAGGCAAGAAATGGTTCGAACAGGAAATCGCCTATCAAATCTATGACGATGGCAGCTATCTGCAATTCAGCATGAATTACCACCGGGTCGTCATTCAATTACTCACTTGGGCGATCCGTATTGCAGAATTGCATCAGGAAAGATTTACGCCTGTTGTGTATGCAAAAGCATATAAGTCAGTAAATTTTCTCTATCAGTGTCAGGAGGATAGCAACGGCTATCTGCCGAATTACGGTTCGAATGACGGAGCTTTGTTTTTTAAGCTGTCTGATAATGATTACAGGGATTACAGGCCACAATTAAATGCCTTGCACTTGTTGTTAACCGGGCAATCGTTATATCGAGAAGAACAGGAAGATATTTACTGGTATGGCGGATATCGTGTGAAAGGAGAATATCCGCCACTGAAGAAAGAAAAAGGCGTTTTATCCTTTCCGACAGGAGGTTATTACCTTATACGGGAAGAAGATACGTTGACGTTTATCCGTTGCGGAAACCATAAAGACAGACCGGCACATGCTGATAATCTACATATGGATGTGTGGTATCAGGGGAAAAATTTACTGCCGGATGGTGGAACGTATAAATACAATACCGATAATAAAACCCTGAAATATTTCATGGGAACCGAATCGCATAATACAGTAATGCTTGAAAAGTATGATCAGATGCTGAAAGGAGCGCGGTTTATCTGGTATAACTGGACGCAGGTTCGGGATGTTGTAGTAAATGAAACAGAAGATACGTATGTTTTTTCAGGAACAATCCACTGTTTTACCTGTCTGGGGAAAAAGATTACGCATACGCGCAAAGTTACCAAACGGAAAGAAAAACCGGAGTGGAATATTGAAGATATAATAACGGATAAACCGGCTCAATTGCTCATGCGGCAAATATGGCATATTATGCCCGGTAGCGCTATCCAATTCGAATCGGATACTGAACGAATAGAAGAAATCACTTATTATTCCTCTTATTATGGAGCGAAAAAAGAAATTAGCCAAACGGTCTTTCAAACAAATCGGAATACAATCCACACTCATATTTCAATTAACGCATGAATATACTTCTGATACATCAGTATTTTCTGGAAGATGATGAACCCGGCGGTTCGCGTTTCAATGAAATGACCCGGATTTGGGCAAAGCAGGGGCATCGGATTACCGTATTGGCAGGAGCGATGCCTTATGTAGGAAATAAAAAACGGGAAGAATATAAAGGGCGGTTTACCACGTTGAAAAAGCAAGGCGATATAACGGTTTGGCGATGTTATGTATCCGAATCGTATAATGCCGGTTTTGCAGGGCGAATGTGGGGCTATTTTTCATTTGTATTCTCTTCATTGTATGCGGGTTGGCGCAAATTGAAAGGGAGATATGATATCATCCTGGTAACGTCTCCGCCTTTATTTGTCGGAGTTACGGCCTATTTGTTATCCCGTACCAAACGCATCCCCTTTCTGTTTGAGGTACGCGACCTTTGGCCCGAATCAGCGATTGATACAGGCGTGTTAAAAAGTAACCTGCTCATTCAAACGGCTTATCGTTTTGAAAAATTCATATACAAAAAGGCCGTTTTAATTAATGTATTGACGCCTGCTTTCAGAACGAAACTTATAGAAGATAAAAAGGTACCTGCCGAAAAGATCATTTTTATTCCGAATGCCGCGGATTTTTCTTTATCTGAACAATTATTGCAAACCTTTGACGTCGAACGTTTCAGGGAAGAACACAGTCTGAAAGGCAAATTTGTTATCGCCTACGTAGGGGCTCATGGGATAGCCAATCACTTGCAACAAATAATAGAAACAGCTAAACTGTTGAAAGATACCAATGTGCAATTTTTATTGATTGGACAGGGTATGGAAAAATCGCGACTGATGGAGCTGGCAACCCGGATGGGTTGTACAAACGTATCGTTTATTGACGCCGTCCCCAAAAACGATGTATTCAACTATATTCTGGCGTCGGATATGGGCGTTTCCGTACTAAAGAAGGTCGATACATTTAAAACGATTTATTCGAATAAGACATTTGATTATATGTCGTGTAAAAAACCGGTCTTGATGGCAATTGACGGCGTGTCACGCGAATTAGTTGAAACAGCAGAGGCGGGCGTATTTGTGGAACCTGAAAATCCAAAAGATTTTGCAGCTAAAATACGAATTTATATGGAAAATCCATATTTGCTTAAAATACAGGGCAATAACGGTTATAATTATGCCAAAAACAATTTTGACAGAACCATTCTTGCGAATGTTTATTTACAGGAAATAGAAAAAATTATAAATACCCATGTATAGCCGTTCTCTAAAACGTATACTTGACTTTACATTATCCCTAATCGGTTTCATCATCCTGCTGCCTGTATTTATGCTGATAACGATTCTTCTTTTCTTTTTCAATAAGGGAAAGCCGTTTTTTGTACAGGAACGTCCGGGAAAAAATGAAAGAATTTTCAACATTATCAAATTTAAAACCATGAATAACAAGCGGGACTCGCAAGGAAATCTGTTGCCGGATGTAGACCGGTTAACGCCTGCGGGTTCATTTGTCCGTAAAACTTCATTGGATGAAATTCCTCAATTGCTGAACGTAATAAAAGGTGATATGAGTTTAATAGGTCCCCGTCCATTGATGCCGAAATACCTGTCTTTATATTCCTCTGTTCAGCGGCGAAGACATGAGGTTCGTCCGGGAATAACCGGGTTGGCTCAATGTAATGGACGTAATGCAATTTCATGGAAACGGAAATTTGAGTATGATGTATGGTATGTTGACAATATGTCGTTTACAGTTGATTTTAAGATAGTGATTTTGACTGTAAAAAAGATAATTTTAAGAGAAGGTATCTATAGGGATAAAGGTAATATTGAATCAATGGAAGCTTTTAATGGAAACAACTAATTGTAATATGAAAAACCTTATAATTATTGGGGCAGGAGGAATGGGCAGAGAAATCTATAATCTGGCAATTCAGTGTAACAGTTATAATAAAGACTATACAGTAAAAGGCTTTTTAGATAATAATAAAAGGGCTTTGGATGGTTTTGGCGATTATTATCCGCCGATTTTAGGGGATGTGGATAATTATACGATAGAGGATAAGGATATTTTTGTTTGTTCGATTGGAAATGTATTTCAAAAGAAAGAAAATATAGATAATATAAGAGCAAAGGGAGGATGTTTTTTCTCCCTTATACATCCAACCGTATTAATAAATCCTACGGCAAAATTAGGAGAAGGATCGATTATATTTCCGTATGCACAGATTGGGTCGAATGCCGTTATTGGCGATTTTGCTCTTATACAATCATTCGCAGGTGTTGCACATGACGTTATTTTAGGGAATAATGTACGTATTGATATTTATGTTTTATGTATCGGAGGCGTAAAAATTGGAAATAACGTAACAATTCATACGGGAGCTATTATTAATCATAAAGTTGTGATTGAAGATAATGCAACCGTTGGGGCTGCCAGCTTTGTAATAAAATCGGTAAAAGAAGGAGTTACTGTTTTTGGTAATCCGGCGCGCGTATTATAAAAAACGTTTAGATTATGAAAGCATTTATTTTTCCGGGGCAGGGATGTCAAAAGCAGGGAATGGGAAAGGATTTATACGATCACTTTCCAAAAGCAAAAGATATGTTTGAAGAAGCAAACAGTTTCTTAGGAAGACGAATTACAGATGTAATGTTTTATGGCGACGAGCTGGCGTTGATGGAAACAAGGAATACGCAACCGGCTGTTTTTTTATATGAGGCTGTTCTTGCTTTAACGCAAAATAATATTATTCCGGATGTAGTTTCGGGTCATTCGTTAGGCGAATTTGCGGCATTGGTGGCGAATAAATCAATATCATTTAAAGATGGCTTGAATTTAGTTTTAAACAGAGCCTTAATAGCGCAAAAAGTCTGTGAGAAATTTGAAACGGCAATGGGCGCCGTTATTGGTTTTGCGGACGAATATATTCAGAAAAGACTGCCGGAAATATCAGAAGAATGTGGCGAACCGATTTATTTTGCCAATTATAATGGACCTGGCCAGGTGGTAATAACTGGATCAAAAAAAGGAATACGCACAGCTTGTAAAATATTCAAAACCGAAGGCGCCAAAAAAGCGGTTCCGCTGGCTATTGGAGGTTCTTTTCATTCTCCATACATGGAAGAAGCGCGTACAGAATTGGGTAAAATAATTAATCGTATAGAATTTAAGAAACCCATATATCCTGTTTATCAATGCGTAGATGGCGAAGTTCACCGGGAACCGGTTAAAATTAAGGAAAATCTTATATGTCATATAACGCATCCCGTTTTATGGACCAGTATGGTTCATAATATGGTACGGGATGGCGTTACTCATTTTTATGAAGCGGGAACAGATGATACATTACAGAAAATTGTTTCGCGGATGTATCCTGATTTGACTGTAAAAACATTG
>JAIRYL010000130.1 GCA_031267775.1 Tannerellaceae bacterium | reverse complement strand
GCTCCGGGCCTATTTGTAATATATTTATGTATTGCCGGTAATTTTTCTGTTGTATTATAACTTGAATACAATTTTGAAAGGGTTAATGTTAGCGCCATCTCAAACTTACAGCTATTTTTTCAGCCCACTCTTCTGCCTGCGAGCGAAATTTGGTAACATAAAAGCCTCGTCCGATCAGATACAAGGTGATGAAACTTACCTTGTTACTTGTCTGCCTGTCTGATTTCGTTTCCATAAACTGTATATGTCATTAATTAATACGCGCAAAGGTAATGATAAATTTGAAATTGCGAATATTACCGTTTAATAAGCGCCCCGCGTGATACGGTGAACAGGAACATACCTGACCGTGAATGATGTAGATAACGGCGCCTTGACGATATCAAGACTTGCGTGCTTCGACCGCAATATGCCACCGGGAAAGGATTCACAGCATGATGTTCAGGTTGACAACCTCCCGGCGGGACAAATTTTAATAACCCCCGGCGAAGCGAAGCGACTGGGGGTAGCGACTGGGGGGTAAAAAAAAAGAAGCCGCCTCCTCTGTTAAGGAAGCAGCTTCTTTGGGAATGTTTTTATCCTTTCAATAATCAGTCTCCGCTCCAGCCCGTGTAGCGATAGCCTTCCGCCCTGAAGGTTTGTCCCGGAAAGCGCGAATTGGTAAAAGAGAAAGAAATAGCGTCGCTTTTTGTGTTGGAAGGAGTGGTAGACCCGCCTAAAACAACCTTACCGTCTGTTACCGAAAAGGTTTCGGCAGAATAATCCATATTACCCGCCAGATTTTCCACTTCATCCCCCGAAAAGGTGAGCGAACTTACATCGCAGTTTATCTTGCCGTTGATCGCCCAGTTTTGCGCGGCGCCGGCATTATACGCTCCAATACGTATCCAGCATTTATTGGTTGAATAGTTTTCCGTATTACTTATATAGCAATAGTTTGTATAAATTTCTTCGCCCGACGCATCGTATACATGAATTCTGTATTGCCCGCCAAGCGGATGTATGGGCGTGTATTCAATATCGTAATCCCCATACGTTTCGCAGGAAGCGATCGTCAGCAACGATAAGAACAACAGGAATATATATGTTAACTGTTTCATAAATCTATCAATTGATCGTTAATATTTTTAATTGCTTATTTCACCTGCCACCACAACGGTTCGGTAAGCGGCCTTGGTTCAGGTGCATTCGGATTATAAGACGAGGAGTTTTGCGGTACCAGTAAATGAAGGGGAATTTGCCCGGCCTGCAGTTCGGTATTTCCGGGATTCACCAGCGCGCCCAATTCGTAGCCCGGCGTTAACCCCGTCGTTATATTGCTTACGCGCACTTTATCGGCTCGGCTGATCTGGGGAAATCCCGTACGGTTGCGGTCAAAGAAAGCGTCCCACGTATTGGCTTTGGCGGCGGCCACCCATTTTTGAATGAGGATGCAGCCAAGCATGTCGGTAAGCGACGCATCTTTAAAGGCATACGCTCCGTCGCCGGCAATAAACGCAGATGCGTCGTATCCCCAACGGCCAAACGCCTTGGTTACCCCGTCGTCGTAAGCGGCCTTGGCTTTGGCCTTATCGCCCAGCCTGGCACAGGCTTCGGCTTTCATAAACGCAACTTCGGCATTATTCATCAGATAGGCGGGATCATTATAGGCTTGCAGATAACGCGACGATTTTACCAGCGGAACGGCGTCTTCATCTCCTTCCGTAGTAGACGGCTTTGTTCCGCAAGGCAAACCGCCGTATATATCCCGGACGGTAACGTCGTTTCCGGCGGCTATCTCTGATTTGGCATAATTGGTTACTTCGTAATATTGCTCTATCCTCGGATCGTTTGCCGCAATCAGAAACTCCGTAAACGTATGGCAGGCGCGAACATTTTCCTGCGTATTGAGCTGGCGGATGTTATACTCGTAAAACGGGTTTCCTTTATTGATGGCGTCTTCAAAGGCGGTCATGGCGCAGTCTGTTTCCAGCAAACCGCCGGCGTCGACAAGCGCCGATATCTGGCCTTTGTTTGCTTCAAAGTCGCGCAGCAACACTTTCAGTTTCAAGCTCTTTGCAAAAGATATCCACCGGTCTATATTCCCGTTGAAATAATAATCCTCCTTGGTCATGGGGTTCGGGGCAGACTTGGCGGCGGCTTCTTTTGCGATGGCTTCGTCCAGCATCGCCAGAATACCGGGATATACAACCGTTTTGCTGTCGTCGTACTTGGGATAAGGATGTTCTTTGGCCTGCAAAGCTTCCGTAAAAGGAATATCGCCGTACAAATCGGTGAGGAAATGATAATTGTACGCTTCCAGTATTTTGGATACAAGCCAGTAATTCCAGGCGCCTTCTTCTTCGGCCTTTTGCTGGAGAATTTTAATATCGGGAAGCGTATTGGCGTACGCATTTGTCCAGAATGTATTATAAGAACTTACCGTCAGACTGTAATTTACCAGCGAATTATACTGGTTGGTACTGTTTCCCTGCGTAGTATATTGCATCCACATAGAACCGATCAGCGCCCCGTTCAAACCGATCTGGGCAATCGTTGTAGCCCCTATGGAAGGAAGCAGCGTTTGCAAGGTAGCTTCGGTAGGATAATTCGGATTGTCGTTTACATCCAGGTAATCGTCGCACGAAAAGAATGACGTACTTAAAATACCCGTTATCACCGTCGTTATTAGTATCTTTTTCAGTTTCATAAATTTATCTTTTTTGAATCATTAAAATGTAACATTCAAACCAACTCCAATATTACGGGTAGAACTGGTACCGGTAGTTTCTCCAAGCATCGAGCTCAGATCGTTTCCTAAATTGGTTACTTCGGGGTCGATATAGTTATTGATTTTGGGAGTAAACAATAACAGGTTACGCCCGATAAGGCTTACCGAAGCGGCCGAGATGGGCGTTTTACTCAAGAAAGACGAAGGCACTTTATAGCTCAATATTACTTCCCTCAGTTTAAAATAATCTCGGGGTATCACCATCTGGGCGTACACTTCCGGGTTATACGAATAGTTGCCCTGCGCATAAGGCATAGACGTTACAAGCACCGGTATATTGTTTTCAACATACGTTCCGTCTACAATCTTCACCGAGTGAGGAATAATATACGAGTTACGTTCGTTAAACACGGTTTGGGTAGAGTTTCCGTTAAAGTGGGATATATAAGATGTAGAAGAATACATCAACCCGCCCTTACGCCAGTCGCCAACAATTCTCAATGTAAGATCCTTGTATTTCAAGGTTGTATTGAATCCCATGGTAAAATCGGGATTCATATTTCCCAACACGTCTTTTTCCGTATTGCTCGCCGTAATAAACCCGTTGTTGTTTACGATTGTATAGCCTTTATACAGGCCTTCTTCCACTTTGGCGGCGGCCGGAACCCGGTAAACGCCCACAGGCTCGCCCACGATAGCCATAAATTCCACGCCGCGGTAGCTTGTCCAAAGACCTAAGGGATACGTATCTGCTCCTTCCCATAATTCCTTCACTTCGCTCCAGTTTTTAGAGAAAGTCCAGCCCACGTTCCATTCCCAGTCTTTCGTGCGCACCGGCGTAACGTCTACCAGTAATTCGATCCCTCTGTTTTCTATTTTCCCGATATTTTTAGTTTCGGTCGTATAGCCTGTTTCAGGAGGAACGTTGGCGCTGATAATTTGATTTTTGGTTTGTTTATTATAATAAGCGGCGTCGACGCCCACTCTGTTCTGGAAGAAATTACCCGTTACCCCAAATTCATATTCCGTAGAGATTTCCGGTTTCAGGTTTGTATTGGGCAAACGGTTGTTTTCGCTCAAACCGGATACGCCTCCTATCGGCAGACGGGTATAGTAATAGGTGCTTGTCGTTAAAGGCGTAAACCAGCTTGTGGTACGATACGTATTGGCGTCGTTACCCGTTTGGCCGATAGCCGCCCGTAATTTAAGAAAATCGATATGCGACGTTTTCAAATCCTGAAAAAGTTCCGTTACCAGAAACGAAAGATTTGCGCCTCCATAAAAGAAACTGTTTGCATCGAGCGGCAGGGTGGAAGACCAGTCGTTTCTTGCCGACAGGTTCAGGAACAGGTAATCTCTGAAGCCTACTTCCGCCGTCCCCAATGCGCCAATCAAACGCCTGCTCTCCCGGAATGTATCCGAAACGGCCGCCGAAGTCGTATTCAGCAAATTATACCATCCCGGAATATCCAGGCCGTCCACAATACCTCCCGTATAACTCCAGTTCCTCACGTTTAAATTCCAGCCAAGCGTACCGCCGATTGAAAAATCGCCCACCCGGTAATCGGCGTTTAAAAACGCAAGCGCATCAATCTGGGAACGGCTATGAACAAATTCGGAATAATAACCCAGCTCGGGATTTTTTCCTCCCAAATCGCTATAAGAACCTTCGGCATAGCTTACTTTAGCGCGCATATCTTTGGGTCTTTCCGTTGTGAAATCGCCTCCCAGCCGGCCTGTCGCTTTCAAGCCCGGAATAATTTCGTAACCTAATTCCACCCTGCCGCTTACTTTATCATCCTGATATTTATACCTGAAATTATCAATCATCCAATACGGATTGTTTGCATAAAAAGTATAGTAATTATCCGTATCATAACGCTCGTCATTGTAATCGCTCATCTGCGAATACCCTACGTCTACGGCATGCTGCAACAATTCCATATCCATATCCTGCGTACGGTTTATATCCTTCCGGTTATACTCCATCGAAGCGTCGAGGCTGAACTTGCCCACGTTGGCATACCCACGGAGGAAGAAATTGTTCCTCGCATATTTATCGCCGTCGTTCGGAAGAATCCCGTTCGACGAAAGATTGCTGAAGGAAGCAACCACCCCGGAACTGGCCGTTCCATAACGGATCGTGACGCCGTTATTCATTTCAAGGCCTGTCTGATAAAAATCCCTCAGGTTATTTTTTACATAGGAGTATGGCTTGGTCATGGGATTGGCCAATTGATCCGATCCCCATTCCCTTACAGAACCGTCCAGACGCGGCCCCCACGAGCCGTTTTCGTCGCGCGCCCACGCGCCCCATCCCTGTCCGAACAAGTCTTGCGTCTGCATGACGCGAAGAACGTTCGACGCCGTAAAAGCGCCGTTATACGATATCGAAAGCTTTTCCTTATCAGCCTTTTTAGTCGTAATCATAATAACCCCGTTAGCCGCGCGCGAACCATACAGCGCCGTTGCCGAAGCTCCCTTCAAAATGGTTACAGATTCTACATTCTCCGGATTAATATCATTCGCAGAGTTACCAAAGTCTGCCGAAATATTCGTAGTAGACGTAGCTCCCGCGCTCCGTTCATTCGTAATCGGCACGCCATCAATAATATAAAGAGGCTGATTACTTCCCGTCAAGGAAGAAACGCCCCTAATCAATACGTTTTGAGAAACGCCCGTAGAGCCTGCTCCGGATATATTCACACCCGCAACCTTACCGGCCAGACTGCCCATTACAGAACCGGACTGAGCCGAATTAATGTCGTCCGACTTAACGGTAGACGCGGCATAACCCAAAATCTTCTCGCTTTTTTTGATACCCCGCGCCGTTACGACTACCTCGTCAAGTCGTTGCGTATCAGATTGCAAGCGCACGTTTACAACCGATTGAACGCTTACTTCCTGGGCAACCATCCCCACATACGAAATTACCAGCGTTCTT
>JAIRYL010000129.1 GCA_031267775.1 Tannerellaceae bacterium | reverse complement strand
AAGAACGCTGGTAATTTCGTATGTGGGGATGGTTGCCCAGGAAGTAAGCGTTCAATCGGTTGTAAACGTGCGCTTGCAATCTGATACGCAACGACTTGACGAGGTAGTCGTAACGGCGCTGGGTATTTCAAGGGAAAAAAAGGCGCTGGGATATGCCGTACAGGATGTAAAGGGCGACGAGCTGACTAAAGGGGCCAACACAAGTCTTGCCGGAGCTTTGCAAGGTAAAGTTTCAGGTATACAGATTTCTCCTTCTTCGGGTATGCCCGGAGCGTCTTCAAGAATTACCATTCGCGGCTCGCGTTCTTTTTCGGGCGATAATACGCCGTTGTATGTGGTAGATGGCATGCCTGTTACCTCTACGTCGGATGTTAATACAAACAACTCTGTATCAGGCGCCGACTTTGCCGGACGCGCCGTTGATATCGACCCGAATGATATCGAAAGCATTAATATATTAAAAGGGCAGGCTGCCTCTGCGCTTTATGGTATGCGCGCTTCTAACGGCGTAATTATTATCACCACAAAAAGCGGTAAAGGCGTAAAAGCCGGTAAACCACGGGTAACCGTTACGTCTAATGTGTCGTTTGACAAGCCGTCGACTTACTTTGATTACCAGCAAAAGTATGCGCAGGGAACGAACAGCGGGGGATACAGTAATTTACAATCTACATCCTGGGGGCCGCTGATCTCCGAATTATCGGATGATCCGAATTTTGGGGGTAATACCGACAACCCGTATACGCAACAATATGGCAAAAAGCCGGGACAATATTATGTGCTTCAACGCGACAGGGCTGGCTTGAATCCATGGGCAACTCCGCAGGCATACGATAATGTGAAAGATTTTTTCGACACGGGCGTTACCTGGAGTAATAACGTAAATGTTACTCAGGCAATGGAAAAAGGACATTATTCTTTCTCGCTGGGTAATACCATGCAAAACGGTATTGTTCCCAATACAGGCATGGACCGCTATAATGCCAGAATGACGGGAGAAGTTAATCTCCATCAAAACTGGAAAACCGGTTTCTCAGGCAATTTTGTAACATCTTCTATCGATAAACAAACCGGAGCGAACGACGGACTGGTGGCCACGCTTTATGGCGCGCCTCCCAGTTACAACCTGGCAGGCATTCCAAGCCATATGGAAGGAAACCCGTATACGCAGAATACGTTTAGAAATACGACGGGGTTTGACGCTCCTTACTGGAATGTAGAGAACAATAAACACGTTGAAAAATCGCAGCGTTTCTTTGGTAGCGCTTTTGCAAATTACACGACTAAGTTAAACACGGACAGCCATAAATTAGACGTAAAGTATCAGTTAGGCGTTGATTCGTATACCACAAATTATACCGACAACTGGGGATATGGACATCAAAATGGCACGGGATGGATAGACGCGTTTAATTATACCGTTCTTGAGGCCAACTCTTTGCTAACCGCGGCCTATACGTGGAATATCAACGAAGATATGATATTTACAGCCACGGCCGGTAACGAACTGATGCAAAGGAAAAGAAAATACCTGGAAGCAGACGGTTACAACTTCAACTTTCCGGGATGGAATCATATTGAAAATACGTCGCAGCAAGTTGCGTACGAATCCAGAACGCACAGGAGAACATTCGGTCTTTTTTATGATCTTTCTTTCTCGTATGCAAACATGTTATACCTGAACACTACCGGACGCCAGGATATCGTATCCTATATGCCTCGCAATAACCGTACGTATTTCTATCCTTCGGCGTCTGTGGGTTTTATTTTTACCGAACTGGAGCCGTTGAAAAACAATATCTTAACATACGGTAAGCTGCGCGGTTCGTTTGCGGAGGTAGGTATGGGCGAAACGTATTACGAAACATATTACAGCACGCCAACCTATGGCGGCGGTTTCTACAGTGGAACTCCTCTTATGTATCCGCTGAACGGCGTGTCTTCTTTTACGCAAAGTTTAACGGTATACGATCCTGCTTTAAAGCCTCAGAATACGCAGTCTTACGAAATTGGCGCCGATCTGACGTTCCTGAACGGGTTATTCTCCGTTAATTATACGTACTCCCGCCAGAATACAAAAGACCAGATATTTAACGTGCCTCTTCCCCGTTCTACCGGTTCTTCTTCGTTAGTAACAAACGGCGGTTCGGTTCACACCAATTCGCATGAGGTTACGCTGGGCGTGAATCCGGTGAACGCTAAAAATTTTAAATGGGACTTCTCGGTTAACTTCTCTAAAATCGACAACTATGTAGACGAATTGGCCGACGGCGTAGAAAGTATCATGCTGGGCGGTTTTACAGATCCGCAAGTTCGTTTGCAGGTGGGCGATAAATATCCTGTTATTTACGGAACGACGTTTGCCCGCAATGATGATGGAGATATTATAGTGGACGAAAACGGTCTTCCCGATTTTGGGCCGGAAGGAAAAATAGGCGACGTTTCTCCCGACTTTATGATGGGCTTCAATACAAGTTTTGAAATATATAAGTTCCGCCTGAGCGCTACGTTCGACTGGAAAGCGGGCGGACAAATGTATTGCGGAACATACAGTACGGCCAATTATTACGGTACGACTCAATACTCTGTAAATCTCCGCGAAAAAGGAGATTTTATCTTCGATCGCCCCGCCGTAAAAGAAATTAAAAATGCGGCAGGCGAAGTAACCGGTTACGCTAAAAACGATATTCCGGTGAGAGCGCCGGAAAGATACCGCTTTAACGAACACAGCGACGCTTATTATTACCTGGATTTAATGAGTAGCGTGTCTGAAGGCGGCGTGTTCGACAGCGATTTCGTAAAGCTGCGCGAGATATCTCTGAGCTATCCGGTGTGGAACAAAAACGGAATTAATGTGAACGTAAGCGCTTTTGCCCGCAACCTGCTTGTCTGGACAAAAATGAAAGGCGGACTGGATCCGGAATCTTCTCAGGGTAATAACAATATGGCCGGCGGTTTTGAGCGTTTCTCGCTGCCCGGAACTTCAAGTTATGGATTTGGCGTTAATGTGCAATTTTAAAAAGTAAACATAATGAAAATCAAAAATATAATAAAAGGATTTTTGTCTGTTGCCGTTTTGGGACTGATGTTTGTATCCTGCTCGGAAGATGTAATGGACAGCATCAATGTAGACCAAAACCATCCGTTAGGAAAAGACGTCCGTTCAAAGTATATCATTACCAATGTAATGACTAATACGGCATTTGGTACCGTTGGAGGCGATTTCGACGCCTATCTTTCCATTTATATAGAACATGAATTAGGTTCGCACAATCAGTTTTTAAGGGCTGATATGCGTAACGGCGAACCTTCCAGTTCAAGTACGTTCAATAATGTTTGGGCTACCACGTATAAGAATTTGACAGACGCCAAAATTATTATCGATAAATGTTCCAATCCGGAAGATCCGGACGCCGGTAATGACGTAACGTTGGGAGCCAGTCAGCTTCTGGCTGCTTATAATCTGGCCGTTTTAACGGATATGTACGGCGACGTGCCGTGGACCGAAGCCTGCGATTACACGGTTAGCCGCCGCCCTCAAATTGACAAGCAGGAGGCTATTTACGCAGATATTTTAGCCTATATCGACGCTGCTATTGTAAATTTGCAAAAAGGAGATGTTTCTTCCATGGGAAGCCAGGATTTGATATACGGAGGAGACAAAGAGAAATGGCTGAAAACTGCCTATGGACTGAAAGCCCGGTATACGATGCGGTTGTTGAAAAGAAGTGCGAATGTACAGGCCGACATGCAGACAGTTATAGATTGCGTATCCAAATCTTTCGCTTCGGCAGCCGAACAATGTTCGTTTAAGCTTTACGGAGGAACGCAGATTAATCCTAAATGGGGTATCAATTCGGCGCGCGGCGGGCTTGCAGCCAGCAAAAGTATGTTTGACCGGCTGGTAGAACTGGAAGACCCCCGCATCGGACGCTGTTTCTGGGATCCTAATTCGGATAACAGTGAAATTTTTGCTTCTGCCGACGCTGAAGGTATTGATATACAACCTAATGGGGGCGGTTATGAAGGACAGTTGAAATTTACCGTTTCCACCTTTATTGCCGCAACTTTTGCGCCAACTCATTTGATCAGTTACCATGAGGTATTATTCTTAAAGGCGGAGGCTTTATTTCGTTTAGATAGATTAGACGAAGCCAAAGCTGCCCTGAAAGAAGCTGTTGTCGCCGGTTTTGCCAACATGGAAACGAATGTTAGCGCCGCCATAAGCGGTAACTGGAGCTTAACGGCTACTACGCCGGCGGTTACTTCCGAAGAAGCCGCCGCATACTTCGACGGCAAACTGTCTTCCCTGTTTGATTCTAATCCTCTGAAAACAATTATGATTCAAAAATATATTGCATTCTGGGGTTCAAACGGAGAATCAACCGAAGCGTATAATGACGTACGCCGTATGAAAGCAATGGGTACTGATTTCTATGATTTCCAAAATCCAAATAATTTCCCCTTACGTACGCCTTACGGCAACAGCGATACCACAACCAATCCCAATGTGGAAGCCGCTTACGGCGACGGCAGCTATGTTTACGCCGAAAATGTTTGGTGGGCTGGCGGTTCGCGTTAAGAATAGCATAATCATAAAAGCAGGTTTCAAACGGAAGCCTGCTTTTATTTGATAGCTCAGATTAAATTTCCTTTTTCCAATCCGTTTTCAATTACCAAACGTATAACTTATTCCCCCTGTTAACCAAAAGCCTGGCTGAGGAATATTTCCCAAATCAAAATAAACGGTATTGTAAAGATTATTCAAGCTGAGATTGAACTGTATTTCTTTATATTGATAGTTCAGTTTCAAATCCAATGTTGAAAAAGAGGGGAAAGGCTCGTCTCCCACCTTTTCCAAATCAACAAATTTCTCATACGTCCCTATGCGCTTTTGAAAACGAAAATACCAGCCGGCTGAAAAGTGATCGCCTGCCTGGTGATTAAACGCTACCGTAAATTTATCCCTCAGGTAATTCAACGTATACTTGGAAATAAGGTTTTTCGTATCGCTCGTTTGGTACATCCGGGCATAATCCACAGCCAGGGAGGAGTATTCTCCTAAAAACGGCGTAAACTCCGATAAACGGAAGCGTACGCCCGCTTCTATTCCTTGCGTATTAACTTTTGTCAGGTTCCACGAAGCCCATTTGGCGTCTCCGGGATTTTCTTTTACCCAGTCGATCATATTTTTACCCCACAACAGAAATCCTCTTAAATAAGCGTCGATAAAATAGTTATTATATTTTAATCCCATATCGAGAGCTTCCGATTTTTCGGGTTTAAGCCTGTCGTTTCCAGTATGTGTTTCCGTCGTATAATATAAATCGGTAAAAGTCGGCGTCCGGGTCGATTTACTCCACGACGCTAAAATTCTTAATTCATCAAAAAGTATGTAAGATGCATTTACAGAGGGATAAAACTCATATCTTCCTGCAAGCAATGTAGTATGGTTCATCAATACGCCGGCCGACGCTGCCAAACGGTTAACAAACAACGTATGTTCCAGTGCGACGCTGGCGTTTATACGGTCGTCGTACATCGTATATTTTCCGCGCGGTTTTATCATTGGTTTTCCCAGTACGCTGCTCATCATATCTTCTTTCCGTATTTCGCCTCCCAGACTGGTATTTCCCAATATAGAAGAATACATGAAAATTAAATTACCTCCATAGGTATCATTCCGGTGAAAATTACGTCCGGTATCTGTTCCTTTTATTAAATCAAACTGATCGCGACGCCTGTTCCAGTAAATAACAGGGACTATTTTTAACGCCGAGCCAAACGCGCCTTTTACAGAACCCATACAGTTGCCGGTGTATTCATACTGATCAGGATATTTAGCCGAATAAAATGCGTTGGCGCCATATTGCTTATCATTATACCCTAACTGGATATCTATCTGGGAAGTTTCCGGCAGATTAATCCGGCTTTGCCATAGAACATTGTATAAATTATAATCGCTGTTAGCCCTGTAACCCTCCGAAGCATTAGAGCCAACCGAGATACTGTGAGAAGCAATTCCCGTTTCTGCAGCGCCCCGCATTTCCATACTGCGAAGTTTATGCATGCCTCCTTCAACATTTGCATATAAACGGGCGTCCGGTTTCTTTTTGGTTATAATATTGATTCCACCCGAAAAGGCGCTGGCTCCATATACTAAAGCCGAAGGGCCGTGGATAATTTCTATATGTTCTATGTCGGAAAGATTAATGGGGATATCAAAACTATAGTGCCCTGTGTGCGGACTCGAGAGGTTAACTCCATTTAATAATACAGCGTTTTGGTCGTGCGATCCTCCTCGAATCGAAATATCTGACTGTACGCCATGTCCTCCTCTTTGAACTACGTCAATACTGGCAACATACGCCAATATATCCTGAATACTTCGGACGGGCGCGCGTTCTACCTGTTCTCTCGTGATTACCGTCACAAGCTTTGCCGTCCGCCCTATCGGCGTTTCCAAACGCGAGGCTGTCACCATTACCTCGTCCAATTCCTGCTCCCATACTTTTGGCTGCTGCTCGCCCGCCGCAGTTTGAGCGCCCGCCGTAGATACGCGCATGCATACAAGTACGCTTCCGGCAACAACTCCAATCGTAACTACCCGATGCATACTGCAAAAGGCTGCATAACCTTTTCGCATAAACCGTTTGAAGCGAATGACCCCCGGAGGGGAAAAATGTTTTTGTTCCATGTTTTTTTAACTAATTTAAATTACGGGCGTGAAAATAATCATAATAAACGAATCCGCAACCGTTAAATATCCTTAATTAACATAAACGGTAAACAATTGATACATTCCTTCCGTATCCACGCCCATACGTAAGCCATTTATTTATATATCAGCAGATTATCTATACCAATCCATAAACTGTTCGCGTATATCAACAAGTTATCTGTTATTTATCACTGTAAATTGCATATAAACTGTTTTTTAATATGTTGAATTTATTAAAAAAAGCTATATCTTAGCTGTCGCTTTTTTATTCCGGTATACGAACTATAACATAAGTATTTAAATATGAAGAAAAAAGAAAATTTGGTGAAACGATTCTTTATCTATGTTTTTTCTCTATTTGCGCTATCGATCTGCATAACCGGCTGCGCCAGTTACGATGAAGATATTGACGATATCTACAAGCAATTAAAAAGCTTACAAGAACAAATAAACGCTATCAAGACTCAGATAGAAACAGGTCATTATGTAGTAGCCGTTTCAAATATCTCCAATGGCGTAAGAATCACCTTCAATAAAGGAGAGGTATATGAAATTGTCAGTGGAAAAGATGGTACGGACGGCGTACAGTGGAATATTAGTAATGTAGACAGTATGTGGTATAAAGACGGCGTGCAAACCGCCTATCGCGCAATCCCGCGGGACGGAAAACAGGGAGACCCCGGAATACAATCTCCCTCGCCGGCTATTTACAAAGAGAGCGACGCCAAATATTATTGGGTAGTATACAAATGGGAAGAAGCCAGCAGGGATTTTACGCCGGATACGCTTTGGAATAATCCCATTAACAATTATAATACCTATACGGTAGATAAAGGCAGTTACTACGAATTAAACGTATGGGTAGAAGATACGCCGGGTAACGGTAAATATGATGTAATAAAATTGCCCAAAACGTTTGAACCTGCTGGTTCTTTTCTCGAATTTTTAGGTTTTGAGCATATTAAAACGTCCACAAGACCTGTTTCATTGGCAAATATTAAAGATTCTGTTGAATTTCAGTATTGGTATTTACCTACAATCCGGAATGGAGTTGACGGAACTGATACATCCAAATGGGTAGGACGGGTAACCGTCGAAGAGCGCCAGGTGCTTACCACCTTGAAAAGGGATAGCGTTGCTGCTATCATTCGGACCAATTTATCCAAAACTGCCTGGACTTTAACGCTCAAAGATTCGCAAGGCGGATCATTACCTGTAAGTTTTGAAAATCCCGTTAAACATACCGGCCAATTAACCAAAGCCGGTAATGATTCTATCTACATCCTGCAAATGAATGGAACAAAAGATAAATACGCAAATACCGGCGAATATTCCCGCAAATTTAAAACGTCCGATAACGTAGGATTTGTTTTTTCATTAACAGACATGGCAACCGGTATTAATTCCGGATATAAAGCCCTTATAACTCCGGTAGAAGGAAATTATACCCTGCAAAAAGCAGCCATATCAACTATTGGCGGAAAATCCGGTACAGGTACAGGTATAGTTAAAAACGAATATCAGGTAGGAACAGGTGCTGATCTTGGAATAAAGTTTACCGATGATAGTTACTTATATGATTATTATGTTGAAGCGGCAGATTCTACTCAGGCGGTTGATAAATTTGGTTTGACGGTTAACAAAACCAATGGTACTTTCAGAATAACCAAAGCGGATGAAGAACAATTCAAACTTATCGTTTACACATTGTATTATAACGGTATCTTCTTTCCCGACACCGTATTTATAAAACCATAAGGTAATACAACTACTATAATAAAAAGCGGAACTGATACCAAACGGTTCCGCTTTTTTTACCTGTCATTTTTTGCTTTGGAGGCTGCTGTAAATAAATATGCATGCTGTCATATCAATATTCAAACTATTCATTAATTTTGCGTGAAAAAAAAACAAAATGATAGATTTCATCACATTATGCGACTATTTTGGGACTTTCGCTTTTGCAATAAGCGGCATCCGATTGGCTTCTGCCAAACAATTTGATTGGTTTGGGGCGTATGTCGTTGGCGTTGTAACAGCCGTGGGAGGAGGTACGGTGAGAGATATTTTATTAAACGATACGCCTTTTTGGATGACTCAGCCTTCCTACCTGATTGTTTCCGGTTTTGCTTTGCTGTTTGTTATTATCTTCAAAAAATATGTTATCAAGTTAAATAATACGTTCTTTATTTTCGATGCTATCGGATTAGGTTTATTTGTTATCGTAGGGATAGTCAAAACATTAGATTTCGGCTTTCCCATCTGGGTCGCTATCGTTATGGGTACCATTACCGGCTCGTTTGGAGGTATGATACGCGATATCTTAATTAACGAAGTTCCCCTGGTATTACGCAAAGATATTTATGCGCTGGCTTGCGTATTTGGAGGAATAGCTTATTGGGGCTGTTTACAATTCGCCTTACCGTCAGCCTTGTCGCAATTTATTTCGGCGGTAACCGTTTTTAGCGTACGCATTTTAGCGGTTAAATATCACATAAGCGTTCCGGTATTAAGAGGAGAAGAATAAATTAATTACCTTTGCGCGTTTATGGCGAGAAATTTGCACATACAGCAAGAAAAAGCAAGTATTCTATTGATTTATACCGGCGGAACAATCGGTATGATCGAGAATCCTGAAACAGGTACGTTAGAATCTTTTAATTTCCAACATTTAAAAGACAATATGCCTGAGTTAAAAAAATTAGGATACGCCGTTTCTTCTTTTCAGTTTGATCCCCCGATGGATTCATCCGAAATGGGGCCGGACTGTTGGAAACAACTGGTGGAGATCATAGCGAACAATTACCAGCTATATGATGGCTTTGTTATACTGCATGGTACGGACACTATGTCGTATACGGCGTCTGCGTTAAGTTTTATGCTTGAAAACCTTAGCAAACCGGTCATACTAACAGGGTCGCAATTACCCATCGGCATGTTGCGGACTGATGGTAAGGAAAACCTGATAACAGCCATAGAGATTGCGGCAGCTAAAGAAAACGGAATACCGGTAATTCCCGAAGTTTGCATTTTCTTTGAAAACGATTTATTAAGGGGAAACCGTACCCGAAAAATCAATGCAGATAACTTTAATGCATTCCGGTCGTACAATTATCCGCCATTAGCGCATGCAGGCATATACATTAGATACGATACGACTCAAATATACCACCCGCCTTCACGCAAGCCGCTAAAACCCCATTACCTGCTCGACAGAAACATTGCCATACTGAAACTGTTTCCGGGATTATCTCCTCAGGTAGTAGAAAGTATTTTGAATATTCCGGGGCTTAAGGGAGTTGTAATGGAAACGTTTGGCAGCGGAAATGCCCCTAAGGACGAATGGTTTCTTACTATGCTAAGAAATGCTGTAAAACGCGGCGTCGTAATCGTAAACATCACGCAATGCGTAGGCGGAAGCGTGGAAATGCACCGGTATGAAACCGGACATACACTGCTGGAAGCCGGCGTAACCAGCGGATATGACAGCACTACGGAAAGCGCCGTAACAAAGCTGATGTTTCTTTTCGGACATGGTCTTACTCCGGAAGAGGTAAAAGAGCACATGAACTGTTCGCTTATTGGAGAAATTACCATTCCTGATAAATTAATGTGATTATGAAACTATCTTTTCTAAGTTTAGCAAGCGGAAGCAGCGGAAATTGTTACTATTTAGGAACAGCCGAATATGGCATATTGATTGACGCAGGCATCGGCGTCAGGACAATAAAAAAAGCGCTGAAAGATAAAAATATTGATTTTAATAAGATAATAGCGGTACTGGTCACGCATGATCATGCCGATCATATTAAAACGGTCGGTTGTTTGGGCGAAAAGTATAATATCCCGATATATACTACCAAAGCCGTCCATTATGGCATAACCAAAAGTCGTTATGTAGAAGAGATATTAGAAACCTCGCGCAGGGTTATCGAAAAAGAAACAGCTTTTCAAATCCGCGACTTTTCAATAACGGCTTTCGAAGTGCCGCATGACAGTACGGATAACGTAGGCTATCATATTACGTTTGAAAATCATAAATTTACGTTTGCAACAGACGTAGGTCATATAACCGAAACCGTTAGTAAGTACATGTGCCTGGCCAACCATCTGATAATAGAGGCAAATTATGACGAAGAAATGTTGAAATCCGGCGCCTATCCCCATTTCCTGAAAGAACGGGTATCCAGTCCGACAGGACATCTCAGCAATAATGAAGCAGCCGAATTTTTAGCCGCCCATTATCACACAGGCCTTAAAAATATATGGCTCTGCCACCTCAGCCGCGATAACAATCACCCGGAGCTTGCCTATAAAACAGTTGACATCCGGTTATTTAAAGAAGGAATTCGCGTCGGCAAAGACGTCGCGCTAACAACGCTCAAACGCTCCACCCCTTCCGACTTATATGAATTTGAATAAAGTAAAAAAGAAAAAACTTGCAGAGACAAAATTAAACATCTATATTTGCACTCCGAAAAACAACGATTAAAAGACTTGGTAGCTCAGTTGGTAGAGCAAATGACTCTTAATCATTGGGTCGAGGGTTCGAGCCCCTCCCAGGTCACCAAAG
>JAIRYL010000068.1 GCA_031267775.1 Tannerellaceae bacterium | reverse complement strand
CTTTTAAGGGTAATTCGCCGGTGAAAACCAAATCCGTTTCGCCATATAATCCGGCATGCACGTCGGTTATTTTATTTCCCGCGTTGCTTGAACTGTTTACAAAAACGATTTCTGCGTCGGGGTGGTTAATCAGCAAACGGATCAACTCGCCGGCCGTATATCCGGCGCCGCCGACAATTCCAATCTTAATCATGATTTTGTTCCTTGTTCACATTATAATATATCTTCATCTGGTTGCCCAGTATTTTGGTAAATCCTTTGGCGTCCTGGGCAGTCCAGGCTTTTTGTTCTTCGCCGTATACGCCAAAATCGCTCCGCATTAAATCATGTTCGCTTTCTATTCCGACCAGCGTATAGGAATAGGGACGCAACGTAATGAATACGCGCCCGGTAACATGCTTTTGAGCGCTTTGCAGAAACGCTTCCATATCGCGCATAACGGGTTCAAGGTATTGAGCTTCGTGCAGAAACATGCCGTACCAGGTAGCAATCTGCTCTTTCCAGTATTGCTGCCATTTGGTAAGCGTATGTTTTTCCAGCAGTTTATGCGCGTCGATAATAAGCAGCGATCCGGCCGCTTCAAAGCCTACGCGCCCTTTGACGCCGATAATCGTATCGCCCACGTGCATATCCCGTCCGATAGCCCAGCGCGCGCCTAATTCTTCCACCTTGCGGATAGCGTCTACTTTGTTTTTGTACGTAAGGCCGTTTACGCCGGCAATTTCTCCGTCTGCAAAATCAATATAAACGTCTTCTTCCGTTTCGTTTTCGTCAATATTTAATTGAGACGGATAAGCGGTTTCGGGTAATGTCTGGTTGGAATGTAACGTTTCCTTGCCGCCAATGCTTGTTCCCCAAAGGCCTTTGTTGATGGAATATTCCATTTTCCTGAAATCGGTTTCATACCCGTTTTCCTTCAGGTAATTAATTTCGTACTCGCGGCTCAGATTCCGGTCGCGGGTAGGCGTAATAATTTCTATATCGGGCGCCAGAACGTTAAACGTCAGGTCGAAACGAATCTGGTCGTTACCTGCGCCGGTACTGCCGTGCGCTACGGCGTTGGCGTCGATTTCTTTTGCATACCGGATTGTTGCCAGAGCCTGGAAAATACGTTCCGAGCTAACCGAAAGAGGATACGTCCCGTTACGCAATACGTTTCCGAAAACCATGTATTTGATGCTCTTCTCGTAATACTCCTGTTCAATATTGAGCGTAACATGCTTGACGGCGCCCAGCCTGAGGGCTTTTTCTTCAATGGCTTTACATTCTTTTTCGGTAAACCCGCCGGTGTTGGCAAGGGCGGTGTATACTTCGTAGCCCATATCTTTAGCCAGATACATGGCGCAGTAAGACGTATCAAGTCCGCCGCTGAATGCTAATACTACTTTCTTTTTCATATCGTATGTATTTAGTTGTTATTTCTTTTTCGTTCCGGGATTAAACAACATGGCCGTGCAGATACAGTATTTTCTGTTTGTACGTACCAGCACGTCGTGGTTTACGCATCCCTCGCAGGCTCTCCAGAAAGCTTCGTCGTCTGTCAGTTCGGAAAATGTAACCGGCACATATCCCAGTTCGGTATTCATTTTCATAACGGCGCTGCCGGATGTGAGACTGAATAATTTGGCTTTCGGCCAGCGAAGCCTTGCCAAGGCAAACGAAGCCTCTTTGATCCGTTTGGCCAGCCCTTTTTTGCGGAATTTTTCCACAACGATCAATCCCGACGTTGCCACGTATTGCTTATTTCCCCATGATTCAATGTAGGTGAATCCGGCAAACTCGTCGCCCCACAGCGCAATAATGGCTTTACCTTCCTTCATTTTTTGCGCTACATACCCGTGCGTCCGTTTGGCTATTCCGGTACCCCGTACGCTGGCTGCCGCTTCTATGGTTGCCAGTATGGTATCTACATATATTTCGTGCGAGGCGTCGGCTACCATCACGTCTACGTCGTCCGTGTTTTCTGTTTCTTCTGTAATTTTCTTTTCCATTTGTGTCTATCAAAAGAAGCTGTAGATTTTTTATTGAATAAATTGGTTGATTGCTTCGGCAATACGTTCGCGACTGTAACCTTCGCGCGGGATAACCAGTATGGTGTCGTCGCCGGCAATGGTTGCCAGTATCTCGCGCGGCGCGCTGGAGTCGATGTCGGAAGCGATTCCCATGGCGTAGCCCGGCCGTGTTTTCACAACGACCAGATTGCCTGAAAATTCGATATCGGGATGAATCTTCGGTTGTTCGGAGGATAATGTTACCGGCATGGCGTCGTGCGGCAGGCGATATACGTAACTGTCTTTCTCATCATGCATGCGGGCTATCTTCAGTTGTTTAATGTCTCGGGATAGCGTAGCCTGCGCAATTGAAAAGCCATTTGTTTCCAAGCGTTTAAGTAATTCTTCCTGATTGCAGATTACTTCTTCCCGGATAATCCGGCAGATTGCCTCCAAGCGTTCTTTCTTACTGCTCATTACTGTATATTTATTCAATACGAGCGGCAAATTTAACGCTATTTTTTGAATATATATACAGAAACAGGGTTTTTTTTGAATGAATATGCTTATTAATAGATTCGTTCGGATAAGAATTCCCTGATTGCAGCGCCTCCCTCTCTCAACCCGCAGGATTTTGCCGGCGAGCCAAACCTTGGGCTAAGAAACAACCACCCATCTTTCTTTTTGAAAGTTTTATCTCAAAAAGTGAGAATACAAGCTGAAACAATACGGACTACGCCGAATGCTTACAGTATTATGACAGTTTTCCAAAGTTCATATCGGCGATTAATAATTGCTTGGAAAATATTTAAAACAAAAAATTTGAAGCAGAATTTTATCCCTTTTTTCTTTTTCATAATTTTGATACGGTTGCCGTGGTTTTTTAAAGCAAAGATTTGGATTATAAAAGTAAATACCTATCTTTGCACCGTCTTCTAAAGACGTAGTCTATAAGGCAAAATCATGGTGATTGTAGCTCAGCCGGTTAGAGCATCGGATTGTGGTTCCGAGGGTCGTGGGTTCGAACCCCATCATTCACCCTGTATTGAAAGAAAAAGAAGAGCGTTTGTATAAACGCTCTTCTTTTTCTTTCAATACGCCTCCTTCCTTGACGAATTGAATATTGTTTCCTGTGCGTATAAACAACTATCGTTATCAGGTAATGGATTTTATGAAGAATCCCTGATCAGGGATTTCCCCCTCAGGGATAAAACGCTTGGATACAGGGTGGAATAATGAATATTTGTTGAAAATCCTGACAAATTAAAATGCCCTGTGTGAATCGCTGCAAAATTAGGATAGTTAAAATATATATTCTATCTTTGGCCAAGTTATTTGGAAAAATGGAAACAAAGAAAAAAATTACCCGTGTAGAAGGTGGAGAATCTTCTCCGGAAAAGCAATCTAAACGTTTTGTTCCTACTGTTGAAAGCAAAGGGAAAGCAACTCAATTACGCGTTATTGCCGGTATCCTTTGGTTTTTGGCAATTGTTGCACAGATCGGGGCTATTATGTTATTATTCAAGCCGCCGGTCGGTATGCTATGGCTAATCATTTTGATTGTTGTCGATTTGGCAGTAACGATTACAGGTTCCATACTCTGGAAAAAGTCTAATCGTTTAGATCCGGCGTCGGAAAAAGAAAAGTTCAAATTCTTTATGCAAAGCCAATTGGGTTTAGTAGCCGCTATCATAGCCTTTTTACCTTTGGTAATTTTTATTTTCACCAATAAGAATTTAAATGGAAAGCAAAAAGGTATTTTAGGAAGTATTGCCGTAGTGGCATTACTGATTGCAGGCGTGACAGGTTACGACTTTAATCCGCCCTCTGTAGAGCAATATACAGAAGAAATAAACAAGGTGGAATGGCTTAATCAAGGAGTAAACCATGTATACTGGACGAAATCGGGAAAGGTTTATCATTTATATGACGATTGTTCCTATATTAATACATCGAAAACAGATGAAATATTTGAAGGAACAGTACCTCAGGCGAGAGAATTGAAAAACATTACGAATCTGTGCAGCCGTTGCGAAAACCGGGCTATAAAAGAACGGGGACTTAACGAAAACGATTATGTAAGCACAGAAAAAGAAATACCGCATACGCGCGAAAACACGCCTGAAGAATAAATCCTGATTTACAGAATATACGAATTACCGCAGATTTATAAAGCGATATAGCTTAACGATATAACTTGTGGTAATTTTATCAAATGAAGCAGTTGTGTCTTCAGAATTATTTCAATACATTTGTCTTAACAGAGATACGTGCCAATGATTGAAAAAAAAGTATATTCTACTGATACTATTGTAGAAAATCTATTCAGGAAATACTATAAAATGCTGCGTGTATATGCTTATCGCTTGTCGGGCGATAAACAGATGGCAGAAGATATTGTGCAGGATGTTTATTATGAGCTATGGAAAAAGAGGGATGAACTGGTAATGGAAAGCGCTATCAAATTTTATCTTTTCCGCTCTATTTACACAAAGACATTGAATTACCTGAATAGTAAAACCTATACAGACCGGGAAACTTTTGAACAATCTACGGAAGGACGCATCCAGCAAATTTATCTGCAATCGCACCTGTCCGATCAGGAAAGCGAATTGATGTATAAAGAACTTCATGAAAAAATTAATGCTACCATTCACTCTTTACCCGAACAGTGTAGAAAAATTTTTATCCTCAGCCGGAAATACGAGTTAAAAAACAGGGAAATTGCCCAACAATTAGGCATATCTGTAAAAACCGTTGAAAAACATATCTCCAAAGCCTTATCCATACTGCGTATATCTCTGAAAGACACGGGACTTATCCTGTTGCTTCCCCTTTTTCTGTAATTTAATAAAAGGTTTGAGTCCGTATATAAAAAACGACGCCTGATAAAAATAGAAACGCCTGTATTTTATAACCTGAAATTGTTATACATTTGCGTAGAGAGCCTGAATTATTTCGGAGCGAGCGAATATCTATGCTGGATTTGTTATTATATCATCATACAGTCATATTATTATAAAACAGTTACATTATGGATACATCAAAGGTTATTGATTTGTTGGGGAATGAAAGCGAGTATTATCTTAATCATAGATGTAAGACGATTGATAAATCGTTGATTCATGCGCCTTCTCCTACCCGGATAGACGACGTATGGGTTAATTCGGATAGAAACATACAAACATTAAGGAGTTTGCAAGCTATGCTTAATCATGGCAGGCTTGCGGGTACAGGTTATTTATCGATTCTTCCGGTAGATCAGGGTATCGAACATTCGGCCGGCGCTTCTTTTGCTCCCAATCCGTTGTATTTTGATCCGGAAAATATTATTAAGCTGGCTATAGAAGGCGGATGTAGCGCTGTTGCTTCTACATTTGGCGTATTAGGGATTATGGCTCGTAAATATGCTTATAAGATTCCGTTTCTTGTGAAAGTAAATCATAATGAATTGCTTACAAATCCTAATACATACGACCAAGCGATGTT
>JAIRYL010000028.1 GCA_031267775.1 Tannerellaceae bacterium | reverse complement strand
ATACCATCATCACCCGTATCTGATATAATGTCTGAAACAATAACTCATATTCAATTGCTTTATATACGAAGAAGCGCGTCGGTAAAAGCCGTATTGCAGCATGGCCCTCAACGTATGTTTCGCCTGAAATTTTCAAAAATACAAAAACACGCAGCGTCATTGTATTTTATGAATTTATAGTTTCTTTAATAAATATTCCTATCTTTGCATCTACATGTTGTAAAATGAATGATATGGCTGTCTTTTTGTTAAGTATTGGCGGGAGGGGTTGGTCATAAAGTAATAACTAATATTTATTTTGATATGTTTAAAAAGTTTTTAATCTTGCTATTTGCTTTGTGTTTGGCCCTTTCCGGTTGCAAACAAAAAGAGGAAGGGGCAACTATTGAAGAAAGTTTACTTCCCAAAGAATCTTTTATACGCGTAAATGGGCCTGATTTAATGACTCCCGACGGGCAAAAATTACTAATATGCGGTACTAACTTAGGTAATTGGCTGAATCCGGAAGGATATATGTTTCGGTTTAACCGGACAAATTCGGCAAGAGCTATCAATGACGCATTTTGTCAAATGGTTGGTACTGACTTTGTAGATGGTTTTTGGAAACAATTTAAAGATAACTATATTACAAAGGCTGATATTCTGTTTCTAAAATCGGCAGGTTGCAATACGATACGTCTTCCTTTTCATTATAAATTGTTTACGGATGAGGATTATTTAGGATTGACGGTTGCTCAGGATGGCTTTCAACGGATCGATTCATTGGTTGGTTGGTGCAGGGAGGCCGGTTTGTATCTGATTTTAGATATGCATGACGCGCCGGGTGGACAAACAGGCGATAATATAGATGATAGTTACGGTTATCCCTGGTTATTTGATAGCAAAATTTCCCAAAAGAAATTTGTGGATATCTGGGTAGAGATTGCCGGTTATTATAAGAACGAGCCGGTTATTTTAGGCTATGAATTGATAAATGAGCCTGTCGCCCCGTATTTTAATAATGTAGAAGAACTCAACGCTAAACTGGAACCGCTATATAAACGGACAATCGCCGCTATACGCGAAGTAGACCCGAATCATGTGATATTATTAGGCGGTTCGCAATGGAACAGTAATTTTGAACCGCTTACGCCGGATGCATCTTTCGACGATAATATAATGTATACCTGCCACCGTTATGGAGGCGAAGCTACGACTGAGGCTATTAAAAGCTTCATTGAATTTCGGGATAAGGTAAACAGGCCTATGTATATGGGAGAAATAGGACATAATACTGACCAGTGGACGTCTGATTTTTGCGCAGTAATGAAAGATAACAATATAGGTTGGACATTTTGGCCCTATAAAAAGATGCAGGGCTCTTCTTTTATATCTGTAAAAGACCCTGATAACTGGGATTTGGTAGTTGCTTTTACCGAAGCGCCTCGTGGAACTTACAAGGAAATTCGTGATATACGACCAGACCAGACAGTTATTAGAAATGTATTATCGGATTTTATCGTAAATTGTAAATTCGAAAATTGTATAGTAAATGAAAGTTATATACGTGCGTTAGGATTGAATTTTTCCGGGATATAAATGATCAATATGTAAGTAATATATGTTTAAACAAGATATTTATATCGCTTTTGTGTGACATAAAGTTAAAATATCTGTTGTTTAACATGTGTTATGTTTTATTTTTATTGGTAATATTCTTTGTAAAATAAATAAAAAATCTCACTTTTGTGGCATGATGAGTCAGCCTTTAGCAGAAAGGATGCGTCCGAAAACATTGGACGATTACATAGGACAAAAGCATTTGGTTGGACAAGGAGCAGTATTGCGTAAAATGATTGATGCGGGACGAGTTCCTTCTTTTATTTTATGGGGACCTCCGGGAGTAGGGAAGACTACGTTGGCGCAAATTATTTCGAATAAACTCGAAACGCCTTTTTATACGTTGAGCGCTATTAGTTCCGGCGTAAAAGACGTAAGGGATGTGATAGACAAAGCGAAAAATAACCGTTTTTTTAATACAATCTCTCCGATTCTGTTCATTGACGAGATTCATCGTTTCAGTAAATCGCAACAGGATTCATTGCTGGGCGCTGTTGAAACGGGAGTGGTTACGTTAATTGGCGCTACAACAGAAAACCCGTCATTTGAAGTAATTCGTCCGTTGCTATCACGCTGTCAGGTATATGTACTGAAGTCGTTAGATAAAGAAGATTTATTGAAGTTATTGAATAAGGCAATTAGGGAAGACGTCTTATTGAAAGAAAGAAAGATTATTTTAACGGAAACAAACGCCATATTACGTTATTCAGGAGGAGATGCACGCAAGTTATTGAATATTCTGGAGCTTGTAACAGGCGCTGAAGAAGGGAATAAAATCATAGAAATAACCGATGGGAAAGTAGTAGAGCGTTTACAGGAAAATCCTGCCGCTTATGATAAAGGCGGAGAAATGCATTATGATATTATATCTGCTTTTATCAAGTCAATCAGGGGAAGCGATCCTGACGCCGCTATTTATTGGTTAGCCCGTATGGTAGCCGGCGGTGAAGACCCTGAATTTATTGCCCGCCGACTGGTTATTTCGGCGGCTGAAGATATCGGATTGGCGAATCCGAACGCTTTATTACTGGCGAATGCCTGTTTTGACGCCTTAAAGAAAATCGGATGGCCTGAAGGACGGATTATTCTGGCGGAAACCACCGTTTACTTGGCAACCAGTCCGAAAAGTAATTCAGCCTATATGGCTATCGACAGCGCATTAGAACTGGTAAACAGAACGGGTAATTTGCCTGTGCCGTTACATTTGAGAAATGCTCCGACTAAATTGATGAAGGAACTCGATTACGGGAAAGAATATAAATACGCACATAGTTATGAAAACAATTTTGTGAAACAAGATTTCCTGCCGCTTGAGCTTTTGAGCGAAAGAATATGGATAGGTCAACCTAATCCGGCAGAGCAAAAACTGATTGATCACATGAAGCGTTTATGGGGAGACAGATATTAGAACATTATATATATTAACTTATTAAAAGATATAGGTATGAAAAAGCATAATTTTTCTGCAGGACCTTCTATTTTAAGCGAGTTTACAATAAAAACAACCGCTGCAGCAGTAGAAAATTTCGCTGGTATGGGATTATCAATCCTTGAGATATCTCACAGAAGTAAAGAGTTTGTTGCCGTATCCGACGAAGCTCGCGCTATGGTAAAGGAATTATTGGATGTACCCTCCGGTTACGAAGTTGTATTTTTAGGAGGAGGAGCCAGTCTTCAGTTCTGTATGGTTCCTTATAATTTGTTAGCGAAAAAAGCCGCTTATCTGGATACAGGAACCTGGGCTTCGAATGCTATTAAAGAAGCGAAATTATTTGGCGAAGTAGACGTTGTCGCCTCTTCTAAAGAAGCGAATTACACGTATATACCGAAAGGGTATACTATACCGGAAGACGCCGATTATTTTCATTTCACATCTAATAATACGATCTATGGCACGGAAATGCGTTATGATCCGGATGTAAAGGTACGTATGGTTTGCGATATGTCGTCGGATATGTTTTCGCGTCCGGTAGACGTTTCTAAGTATGATATAATCTATGCCGGCGCACAAAAGAATTTAGCTCCGGCAGGCGTGACGCTGATTATTGTGCGTGAAGAAGCGCTGGGACATGTAGAACGCGCTATTCCTACTATGCTCGACTATCGCACGCATATTAAAAAAGAGTCAATGTTCAATACGCCGCCTGTACTTCCTATCTATTCTGCTTTACAAACCTTGAAATGGTATAAAGAACAGGGTGGCGTGAAAGCAATAGAAAAAATAAACTTGGAAAAGGCGGCTATCTTATATGATGAAATAGACGGCAACAAGTTATTTAAAGGAACAGTAGCTGTTGAAGACCGTTCTATTATGAATGTTTGCTTTATAATGAATGATGAATATAAAGAACTGGAAGCCGATTTTGCATCTTTTGCCGCCGCAGCCGGAATGGTAGGTATAAAAGGTCATCGTTCGGCAGGCGGATTCCGCGCTTCCTTATATAATGCGATGCCGAAAAGTAGCGTGGAAGCATTGATAACTTGTATGAAAGAATTTGAAAAACAGCATTGATATGACAAAGATATTGATAGCAACAGATAAACCTTTCGCAGCGATAGCTGTGAAAGGTATCCGCGAAGTAGTGGAAAACGCCAAAATGGAGCTTGCGTTGTTGGAAAAATACACGGAGAAATCCCAATTGCTGGATGCGGTAAAAGACGTAGGCGCGATTATTATTCGTAGCGATCTTATTGATAAAGAGGTATTAGACGCCGCTAAACATCTGAAAATTGTTGTTCGTGCAGGCGCGGGATACGACAATGTTGATCTGGACGCTGCAACGGCTAATGGGGTAGCGGTTATGAATACGCCGGGACAAAACTCCAATGCCGTAGCCGAATTGGTATTTGGTATGCTGATATACGGCGCCCGCGGCTTCTTTAATGGCGCATCAGGTTGGGAACTGAAAGGCAAGAAACTGGGTATTCTGGCGTATGGCAATGTGGGACGTAATGTAGCCCGTATCGCTAAAGGTTTCGATATGGATTTATATGCTTACGACGCATATACGCCAGCGATTACAATTGAAGATGATGGCGTAAAATCTGTTGCTTCTGCAAAGGAATTATTTGAAACGTGCCAGATTGTATCGCTTCATATTCCGGCAACAGCCGAAACAAAAGGTTCTATTAATTTTGAACGGATGAATTCCATGCCAAAGAATGCAATCGTTATCAATACGGCGCGTAAGGAAGTAATGGATGAAGCGGGATTAATAAAAATGTTTGAAGAACGTCTTGATTTTAAATACATAAGCGATATCAAACCGGCAGTCGATACTGAACTTGCCGCTAAGTATGCCGGCCGTTATTTCTCTACTCCCAAAAAAATGGGCGCACAAACAGCCGAAGCAAATATCAATGCCGGTATCGCCGCCGCCAAACAAATAGTAGATTTCATTCAAAACGGAAACGAACGGTTCCGCGTTAATTAATCATGAATCAAAATGAAAATAAAACCTTTCAAAGGATTACGTCCGCCAAAGAATCTGGTTGAACAAGTCGCTTCACGTCCTTATGATGTATTAAACTCGGAAGAGGCGAGGGAAGAAGCCGGCGATCACGAGAAATCGCTTTATCATATTATCAAACCGGAAATAGACTTTCCGGTCGGGACAGACGAACATGATCCGAAAGTATATGAAAAAGCAGCCGAGAATTTCCAAAAGTTTCAGGATAAAGGTTGGTTAGTGCAGGACAACAAAGAACTGTATTATGTCTATGCTCAAACCCTGAATGGCCATACGCAATATGGCTTGGTTGTTTGTGCTTGCGTAGATGATTATATGACTGGCAAAATCAAAAAACACGAACTTACCCGTCGTGATAAGGAAGAAGACAGGATGAAGCATGTACGTATAAATAATGCAAATATCGAGCCTGTATTTTTTGCTTACCCTGATAATTCGGAATTAAATAATATAGTAAAGAAATATACGGCAAAAATGCCGGAATATGATTTTGTAGCCAAGCTGGACGGCTTTGGACATACATTTTGGCTGATTGATGACGAGGAGGATATTTTGCATATCACAGAAATTTTCTCTCAAATACCCACTTTATATATTGCCGACGGACATCATCGTTCGGCTGCCGCAGCGCTGGTAGGAGCAGAAAAAGCCAAACAAAATCCGAACCATAAAGGCGATGAAGAATACAATTACTTCATGGCTGTTTGCTTTCCGGCTAATCAGTTAACAATTATTGATTACAACCGGGTTGTGAAGGATTTAAACGGTCTGTCCGAGACGGAATTTCTGGATAAACTTAATAAACGCTTTATCGTCGAAGAAAAAGGGATGAACGTCTATAAGCCGAATGCCTTGCATAACTTCTCGCTTTATCTGAATGGCGAATGGTATTCGCTGACGGCTAAACCGGAAACATATAACGATAACGACCCGATTGGCGTATTGGATGTAACCATTTCTTCCAACCTGATATTGAATGAAATATTAGGAATTAAAGATTTACGCTCGGATAAACGCATTGACTTTGTGGGTGGTATCCGTGGATTGGGAGAGTTGAAACGCCGTGTAGACAGCGGTGAAATGAAAGTAGCTTTGGCGCTATATCCTGTATCGATGAAGCAGTTGATAGATATTGCCGATACCGGAAACATCATGCCTCCGAAAACGACTTGGTTTGAGCCTAAATTACGTTCAGGTTTAGTAATTCATAAACTGAGTTGATGAAAATAAAAAATATAGTATTTGATTTAGGAGGGGTAATTATTGACTTGGACGGCGAGGAATCCATTCGCCGGTTTAAAGAAATAGGCATTACGAATGCCGGCGAATGGCTCGACCCTTATGAACAAAAAGGCGTTTTTCTGGAATTGGAAAACGGGAAAATAGATGTAGCTACATTTTGTAACCAACTTCGCGCGTATTCCGGGAAAGATTTATCTTTTGAAGAAATAATATGGGCCTGGTTAGGCTTTGTTGTAGATGTTCCACTATATAAACTGGATTATTTGTTAAAATTACGCGAAAAATATAACGTTTACCTGTTGAGCAATACCAATCCGATTATTCAGGAACAATGGGCGCGTACAAGCAAATTTTCGGAAGCCGGCCGTCCGATAAATGATTATTTCGATAAAATGTATGCCTCGTATGAAGTTGGTATTACGAAACCCAACAGGGGAATTTTTGAATACATGCTCGGCGACAGCGGCATGAATCCGTTGGAAACATTGTTTATCGATGACGGCGTCAAGAACATAGAAGCCGGAATCTCCTTCGGTATGCACACCTACCAACCACAGAATGGAGAAAACTGGATAGAAGCTGTTGACGATATAATAGATTTATCATAAACGGCAAAATATGAATGGATTATAAACAATGGCGACAAGGTATTTCCCTTGTCGCCTATATATCTCCCTGTTTTTGACATGATTCGTAATCCTATTGTATTCCGCATGCGCGGAGTTTCTTTTGCCAGTTCCAGGCGGTAACCAATGTGTCTTCTACGGTTTCTTTAGCCGTCCAGCCTAACACCCTGTTAGCATGTTCCGGGTTTGCCCATACCTTTTCGATATCGCCTTCACGGCGACTGACGATTTTGTAAGGAACTTTTACGCCGGCGCTTTTCTCAAAGGCGTTGATTAATTCCAGTACGGATACGCCCCGTCCGGTTCCCAAATTAAAAATCTCAAGATTATCTTTCGATTTATTTTCAAGCATGCGGTCCATAGCGATAACATGCGCCTTGGCTAAGTCTACTATGTTGATATAGTCGCGAATACAGGAGCCGTCGGGCGTATCGTAATCATTACCAAAAACGCTTAGCTCTTTCCGGATACCCATAGCTGTTTGGGTAACAAAGGGAACCAGATTTTGAGGAACTCCATTGGGCAGTTCGCCTATTTCGGCGCTGGGATGAGCGCCGATCGGATTAAAATAACGAAGAATGATACTCTTGAATGGAAGCTCTGCATGGATAGCGTCGCGGATAATTTCTTCATTAATCTGTTTGGTATTGCCATAAGGAGATAATGCAGGTTTTATAGGAGCATCTTCTGTAACAGGAAGTACATCCGGCTGACCATAAACGGTGCATGAAGATGAAAATACAATACCTTCAATGGCATATTCAGGCATTAAATCCAACAGGTTGAGAAGCGTAACAAGGTTATTGCGATAATACGCTAATGGTTTGTGTACCGATTCGCCGACGGCTTTACTTGCTGCAAAATGAATAATACCTTTGATTCCTTTATGTTCTATGAGAACTTTTTGCAAATCCGACTTATCATTACAGTCTATTTCATAAAAAACCGGACGGATACCGGAAATTTTTTCAATCCCGTCTATAACCTCTTTATTAGAATTGGAGAGGTTATCAATAATAATTACTTCATAACCGGCAGCTTGGAGTTCTACAACCGTATGCGAACCAATATATCCTGCTCCGCCTGTTACTAAAATTTTCTTTTTCATCTATAATTTCCTTTCACACTATATTTATTATACAATACCTGAGAAACCCATAAAAGCCATCGCTAACAGTCCGGCAGTAATAAGAGCAATAGGCGTGCCTTGCATACCTTTGGGCACGCGCGTCATGGCCAATTGTTCGCGGACGCCGGCAAAGATAATCAAAGCCAAAGCAAACCCAATGGCGGTAGAGGCGGCAAATACAACCGTTTCTAATAAATTATATTCTTTTTGGATCACCAGGATAGCAACCCCTAATATACAACAGTTTGTAGTAATCAACGGAAGAAATACGCCCAGCGCCTGATAGAGGGCGGGGGAGACCTTTTTCAGGATAATCTCCACCATCTGAACTAATGCGGCGATAATAAGAATAAAAGTAATGGTTTGCATAAAGCCCAATCCGAAAGCATCCAATACATACTTTTGAACCAGGAATGTTACAATGGTAGATATGGTGAGCACAAATGTTACGGCAGCTCCCATCCCTGCCGCTGTTTCTATTTTTTTGGATACGCCTAAAAAAGGACAAATTCCCAAAAACTGGGATAATACAATATTATTTACAAAAACAGCGGCTATAAATATTAATACATATTCCATAATTCTGTTATTTATCAAGCTTTACGAAGTTTATTTACAAGAGCGATAAGGAAACCCAAAACAATAAAAGCGCCGGGCGCCAATACAAAGATGAGCGCCCCGTATTCTTCAGGCAGGATGGAAAAACCGAAAAATTTACCGGTTCCCAACAATTCGCGGACAGTACCCAGTAACGTAAGCGCCAACGTGAATCCCAGTCCTATTCCTAAGCCGTCAAATAAAGAACTGACGATACCGTTTTTAGCCGCAAACGCTTCGGCGCGGCCTAACACAATACAGTTTACAACTATCAAAGGAATGAATAATCCGAGGCTGGCATATAAGGCCGGAATGAATGCTTCCATACACATCTGTACAGCCGTAACGAATGTGGCGATAACAACAATGTATCCCGGTATACGTACCTGGTCGGGGATGAGATTCTTCAAGGCGGAGATGGCCATGTTGGAACAAACCAGTACAAATGTGGTAGCTAATCCCATGCCCATGCCATTGACGGCCGAAGAGGTAGTTCCTAACGTTGGACACATCCCTAATAATAAAACAAAGATTGGATTTTCTTTGATGATACCGTTTGTTAATATCTTTATCTTATTCATGGCTCTCTCCTTTCTTTTTATCTGTTGAACGTGTAGCTCCGGTTGCCGAATCGGGCGCCGTTCCTTTGCAGGCAGAATAAGCGCGATTAATGGCATGGAGAAATGCGCGGCTGGTAATGGTTGAGGCGGTAATGGCGTCAATATCTCCGCCATCTTTGGTTACCGACAGGCTTTTTTGAGCTAATGATTTACCGATAACGCTCTGATTGTTTTTTTCGGTTCTGAACCATTCTTGCATTTTAGCGCCTAATCCCGGCGTTTCGGCATGTTGGAGAACAGCATAGTTTACCAATATCCCTTCGGCGTCAAAACCGACAATAATTTTAATTTCGCCATTGAATCCGTTTTTAGTATTACTGTCAACAGCAACTCCCACTTGTTTTCCGTCTTTTACGGCAGGATAGATCAGTAACGAATCGCCATCTGAGGTAACAGCTTTATAAGCGTCCCGAATCGGATTATTGTCGAAGTCGGGCGTTACTTGCTTAATTGCAGCTTCCAAAGCGGCTGCTTTAGACCAGGCGATGGGTTCGGAGGTATACCTGTTTACTCCGGCTAAAATAGCTCCTGCCGACATACATATAACAGTCAGCGAGAGGAGCATATTGGGTAATGAAGATTTTAATTTTTCCATACTTATTTTCCTCCGAAGTGTTTAGGTTTGATATAGTTATTTATAAGCGGAGTGAATGCGTTCATAATTAAAATGGCAAATGAAACTCCTTCGGGATACGAACCAAACAAACGTATGATTGTGGTTAATATGCCGATACCCGCTCCATATACAAGCATTCCGGTTTTACTCATGGGAGAAGTGGTATAATCGGTTGCCATAAAGATAGCGCCCAGCAATAATCCGCCGGATAAAAGATGTATGAACGGATTAACGTATGAATAAGGGTCTATACCGTGCATAATACCCGTAAATAGAGCTACAGCGCCTATAACAGCTACAGGAATATGCCAGGTAATGGTTTTGCGAACCAACAGATAAACAAATCCCAGCAGAAGGGCTATGGCGCTTGCTTCGCCCAGGCTTCCTCCCATATTGCCTGTTAACATATCCGTATACGAAGGCAAATCATGAACGCCTTCGTTAATCAAAGATAAAACGGTAGCTCCGGTTTGTCCGTCTGTATAATGCATAGACGCCGGCTCGGGAACCGGCCAGGTAGTCATTTGCGCAGGAAAAGATATCAATAAAAATACACGGCCTGCTAAAGCCGGATTGAAAATATTTTTCCCCAATCCGCCAAAAGACATTTTTCCGATACCGATAGCGGCTAAAGCTCCGATAATGATAATCCATACAGGAAGATTAGACGGTAAATTAAAGGCTAAAAGTACGCCCGTAAGGATAGCCGACCCATCCCGGATAGTCGGTTCTTTCTTCATCAGAAACTTTTGGATAAGATATTCGACAGTAACGCAAGAAGTAATAGATACCACCGTAACAATCAGCGCCCCCAGTCCGAAGTAATAAAGCGATATCAGGGAGGTTGGAAGTAAGGCGATCAATACGCTGTACATGTTTTTCTGTATGCTGTCGCCGCCATGAATATGGGGAGAAGGAGATATAACCAGTTTATTTTCCATATAAGCTTTTGTTTATGACTTTCGGGCACGAATCATGCCCATTACTTTTCCTTTACCTAAACGAATATAATCCAGTAAAACCCGGTTGGCCGGACAGGTATAACTGCATGAACCACATTCGATACAATCTACGATATGATTTTTTTCGGCCAGCTCCCAATCCTGAAAATCGGTAGCGCTCATTAATAAGGTGGGATTTAATCCCATGGGGCAAACATTTACGCATTTGGCGCAACGGATACAGTCGTACATGGGTTTATGTATCGCTTCTTCGCAGGAAAGAATAAGTATGCCCGAACTGCCTTTGGCCACCGGAATATCCGGGCTAATCAGCGCTTTTCCCATCATAGGGCCGCCGCCGATAATCTTGCCGGTATTCTCCGGTAATCCGCCGGCTGCATCAATTAAGTTCCGGATGGGCGTGCCGATACGGACTAATAAATTGGAAGGATTCGACATATTTTTTCCGGTTACCGTTACGACTCGTTCAATAAGCGGTTTATTCTTTTGTACGGCCTCGTATACGGCAAACGCCGTTCCTGTGTTCTGTACCACGGCGCCGACGGAAACAGGCAAAGATCCGCTCTTTACCTGCCGGCGTACAACGGCGTCGATCAATTGTTTTTCGCCTCCCTGCGGATACCTTGATTTCAACGGCATGACTTCAATACCGGCATATCCTTTTACCAGACTGTTAAAGCGCGCTATTGCGTCCGGCTTATTATTCTCTATACCGATAACGGCTCTCGTTACATCGACGGCTTTCATCAGGATAGAAATGCCGGCTGTTATTTCTTCTCCTTTTTCCATCATTAAAGAATGGTCGGAAGTAAGATACGGCTCACATTCGGCCGCATTGATAATCAGCAGTTCGGCCTTATTATTACCCGGAGGCGGCGTCAGTTTTACCTGCGTTGGAAAGGTAGCTCCTCCCATCCCCACAATACCGGCTTCCGTAATTTTGTTTATAATCTCTTTTGGCGGCAGGAGGCATTCTTTTATCAAATTTCCATTGCGGTCAATAGATTCTTCCCACTCGTCGCCTTCAACGTCTATAAATACGGCAGGGTGTTTGTAACCGCTGGCGTCGAGAGCCTGGTCTATTTTAGTTACTTTTCCCGAAACGGACGAATGGATGTTGGCCGATACAAAACCGGCGGCTTTGCCTATGAGCGTTCCGGTTTTTACTGCATCGCCTTTCTTTACAACGGCTTGCGCAGGCGCCCCGATATGTTGTGCCAATGGTATAATTACCTGTTTGGGGATATCCGCCCGATTTATTTTTTTCCCGGCAGACAGTTTGCTTTCAGGTGGATGTATACCTCCGATTCTAAAAGTCCTTAGCATATCTTCAGATTTGTATTATTTAATTTCTTTATTTTCTTTGCTGTCTTCTGTTACTTTTTCCTTGCGGGGAGGAAAGTTGGCCTCGATAATGGAGTTTGTGGGACATACGGGGGCGCATTTGCGGCACAACCGGCATTTAACCGGGTCTATATAAGCCAGGTTATTAGCGATAGCGATGGCTTCAAACGGACATTCCTTTTGGCACTTGCTACAGCCGATACATGCATGGTTACATGCTTTGCGGGCGACGCCTCCTTTATCCTGATTGGCGCAGCTAACAAAGATACGCCGTGATTTAGGCCCTTTTTTATGCAGTTTGATAAGGCTTTTGGGACAAACTTTTACGCAGGCGCCGCAAGCGGTACATTTATCGTCGGTCACTTCGGGCAACATGGTTTCGGGATTGATATGAATGGCGTCGAACAGACAGGCCGTAACGCAGTCTGCGTAACCAAAGCATCCGTAAGAACAGTCGGTCTCTCCTCCGTAAAGCGAAGACGCTATGGCGCAGTTTCGAGTCCCGTCGTATTGATTGGTGTGCGGACGGGCCTGGCATGTGCCGTTACAATGTACGACGGCTATCAGCGGATTTACCGTACCGGCTTCCTTACCCAGTATGCCTGCTACTTTGCTCATTACATCCGCTCCGCCAACCGGACAGGAGAGGTTGTCCAGCGAATCTGCCTGAACGCAGGCGGCGGCAAACCCCGAACATCCCGGATAGCCGCATCCTCCGCAATTGGCGGCAGGCAAAACGTTCTGAACTTGCGCTATACGGGGGTCTTCATAAACTTCAAATTTTTTTGATGCAGCATAAAGGAGTACTGCGCCTGTAACTCCGATTCCTCCCAGGGAAATAATGGCGATTAAAATCATGCTAATTATGAATTAGTTTTCCGTTTTCTTTACTGTGAAAATAAATATTTTTTTTAGTCTGTCGCGTAAAAAATACAGCGCGCCGTAGTATGGAAGCAATAACAAGAGTCCGGCTAATGCGCTAACGCTTTCGCTCCATTTACTAAAAGTTCCCAATATAATGATGATGATAACAAGTAACAAAGGCAGAACAAAAGCAAGGCATACGGCCTGTATGCCCAGGGAGCTTTGTCCACAAACCGTAACCGAATCGTTTATATGATACAGGCCGGAAGAATCGGGAATTTCAATGATTTTCTCTTGGCTGTCAGCCGCCATACACAGCGAGCTGGCATGGCATCCTGCACAGGCTGACAACTGTACGATTTTAACGTAAACGGAATGGTCGTCAATCTTTTCTACTACTCCGCTATGATGTATTGAATTCTTCATATTTGTAATCTCTACATAGCAAAACAGCAGCAAAAGTACGTATTATTTAGAAATAACGTCATGATTTTAGAAGATAAATATAGTTTACTTACCATTTGTAATTAAAACCGAAGCTTAACAGTTGGTTTAACTGGAAATAACTTTGTTCTTTGCCTTCTACTTCTTTGTCGTCATATCTTGGATAGAGATAGATACGGGTAGAGAAATGGCGGGTGATAGCCAGTATCAGCGTATTTTCAAATTCTATCAGATTTTCTTTAAAATTGGTTTTGAGATAAAAACGGGATTGCCATGATATATTTCTGTTGAATGTCATGGTCATATCGGCGCGGATAGACGGGCCAAAAATGTGTCTTACTTGTTTATATTTATTTTCTCCTTCGGCCGGATTCTTTTTTTCTTCAAATTTATGGCGCGCCAAATCCATATCGGGCCCTTTCCGGATGCTGTATTGGTAGGTATAGGCAATGGGCGCTACGTTGACGGACAGTTTCAGGTTTTTGTGCCGCTGGGTAAATGATTGGTCTAAATCATATTTCATACCGATACCCATATTGATAAAGAAAGGAGAAAGAAAGGCCGAATAAATGGTATGGGTATTCTCCTGGTAATTTGTAAATAACTGGGTGATAAATTCAAAATCGTAGGTATAAAACCATTTGTCAAAAGCTTTGTAGCCTACGTTGCTGTGCAGTCTGACAATGTCGTTGCCTATTTTATAATTGCGAAGCGTATCCTTGGGGGCGTCGTATATATTGGCGGTTATTTCGCCTTCGTTGGTTATTTGCACCCTGTTTTTATTATAGTCGTACCTTATATAATTTTTACTGAATATGTTTAAGTTGCTGCTCCCTCCTTTATGCCAGTTTTTAGAGACGTAGTTTTGAGAGAATTGAAGGGCGCTTTCAAAGCCAGACGTCCAGTATCGCCTGTCCGGAATAAATTTTACCGGCGCATTTACATCGTCAAAGCTTATGTCGGTTTCAATCAGTACGGGCATATCTTTAATCAGGTCTTTCTTTATATACCGGGCTACCGGAACTTCGCGGGGTAAATCTCTCTCGGAATAACGAAAATATTGCGGAAAGTTTTTTTCAAGAAACAAAGCTGTTTCGTCGGTTGTTTTTTTCTTTCTCAAATAATTCCGAAACAGGGAACTGTCGGGTTCATATATAAAACGGTAGGGGCTTTTTGATGGAAAGATTTCCGTATGGTAGAAAGTTAAATTATCCGGTAGAATATTACCTCTGAAAACAGGCGTTAAGAATATGGGGTCTACAATAATGGTGTCTTTAAAGGTCATCCGCCCGTCAAAGGCGGAAGAAGCGTCTTTGGCTAATCTGGCCCAGTAAAGCGCTTCGGTAGACAGTTTAAGTTTGTCGTCGCGGACAAAGCGCATCAGGCCGGTATTTGTTCGCACGGGCCTTGAATAGGCGCTGTTTTGCTTCTCAAATTGTTTTTGAATATCGTTTATTTTATCCA
>JAIRYL010000125.1 GCA_031267775.1 Tannerellaceae bacterium | reverse complement strand
GGCTCTGTTCGAACAGAGCCTTACCGTTTTGGAACATCTTCCGAAAAACAGGAAAGGCGGCTCTGTCTCATACGGAAAAAACAGGTTTATTGCATGCCTTCCGTTGTTATATCTTTATTTATTTTCTTAACTAAGCCTTGTAGTACTGTACCCGGGCCTAATTCAATAAAATGGTCTGCTCCGGCAGCAATCATATTTTCAACAATTTGCGTCCAACGCACAGGTGAAGTTAATTGAGAAATAAGGTTTTCTTTGATTATGCCGGGATTTGTTTGCGGCTGAGCGTCTACATTTTGATAGACAGGGCATATCGGTTTATTAAACGGAGTATCTTCAATCGCTTTTGCCAGTTCCTCTCTCGCCGGTTTCATCAATGGAGAATGGAAAGCGCCGCCAACTTTTAGTTTTAATGCGCGTTTGGCTCCAGCCGCCAACAGTAATTCACAAGCTTTATCGATTCCCGGTATTGTTCCTGATATCACAACCTGTCCGGGACTGTTATAATTGGCCGGAACAACAATCTCGCCTTTAATTCCGACGCAAATTTCTTCAATTTTCGCATCCGGTAAACCCAAAATAGCAGCCATAGCAGATGGAATAGCTTCGCATGCTTTCTGCATGGCCATTGCCCGTTTTGAAACAAGCGCAAGGCCGTCTTCAAAAGAAAGAGCGCCGGCTGCAACTAATGCCGAAAATTCGCCTAAAGAATGTCCGGCGGCCATATCCGGCTTAAACGGGTTGCATAAAGCCTTAGCCAATATAACGGAATGTAAGAAAATAGCAGGCTGCGTAACTTTTGTTTGCTTCAGGTCTTCGTCTGTTCCTTCAAACATTAAATCAGTGATTCTGAAACCAAGGATTTCATTTGCCTTTTCAAATAACTTGTTTGCTAAGGGGTTGTTTTCGTAAAGATCTTTCCCCATTCCCACAAATTGAGCGCCTTGGCCAGGAAATACATAAACTTTCATTTTTCTAATTTTTTTCTAATTTCAGATTTTTAAGACGGCGCAAAGGTAATAAAAATTGAATTATCCGGTTACTTTGCATTACATATTGTATATTTGCCTCCATAAACAAACAAGATTATTAACACAAACAATTATTTATAGTATGAATCATTTATTATTTTTGGGAAACTTAGGCACGGGCGAAATTATTATTATCGCTATTATAGTATTGTTACTTTTTGGCGGTAAAAAGATACCGGAATTGATGAAAGGTATCGGAAAAGGCGTTAAGAATTTTAAAGACGGCGTAAAAGGACTGGAAGACGATATCAAATTAGACGACACAGATACCATAGATAAGAAATAAGCAAGATGGAACAGAATGAAATGTCGTTCTGGGATCACTTGGAAGATCTTCGCTGGACCATTTTTCGCTCTTTAGCCGCGCTTTTTATCTTTATGATAGCTCTCTTCGTTTTTATGCGGGGAGAGTATGGTATTTTTGACGGCGTTATCATGGCGCCAACAAGGGGTGATTTTATAACATACCAACTATTTTGTAAAGCTGCTTCTTTTTTTGGCGTCGTGAGTGATTTCTGCGAAACCAGCTTTAGAATACATATATTTAATATAAAGCTGGCTTCGCAGTTTTTCACCCACATGACTACTTCTTTTTGGTTAGCGTTAGTGCTGACGTTTCCTTTTCTCATGTTTGAGGTATGGAAGTTTATCCGTCCGGCATTATATGAGAATGAAAAGAATAGCGTGCGTTGGGTATTTCTTTTTGGTACAGGAATGTTTTTCATAGGTTGCGCCGTAGGGTACTTTATGGTATTTCCCGTTACGTTGCGTTTTTTGGCAACCTATCAGATAAGTGAATCAATAACGGAACAGGTGTCGCTGGAATCCTATATGGATAATTTTCTGATGTTGATATTTATTATGGGTATAATGTTTGAAATGCCTTTATTATCCTGGCTGTTATCGCAATTAGGTTTGGTAAACCGGTCATTATTCCAAAAGTACCGTCGTCATGCTGTTGTAGTTTTACTTGTTTTAGCGGCGTTTATCACGCCAAGTGGAGACCCTTTTACATTAATGATCGTTTTTATCCCGCTTTATTTCCTGTTTGAATTAAGCGCATTCTTTGTCAAACCAGCTCCGCCTGCCGACGAAGACGACGAATAATCTACCCATTAGGGACAAATTAAAATAAAAGAGAGCGTCTGGAGGCGCTCTCTTTTATTTTCGGACAGAACTTTACTCCCTTGCGGCGGCGTAAATATCTGTTGTCTTCGGATGGAAACGGCATTCGCTCAATCGGATTTCGGCAAGCGGCGTTCAAAAGAATCCTCGCCGGGAAACGTACCGTTCTCCATACTTTATTTTTGGAAGGGATTGCCTTTGGGGTTTGCGCTTAGCGTCCAGCGGAAGGCGTTGATGAAGAGTAGCTTTTGAGTAGCGTCGGTAAATTCGTCGTTTCCATGTCCCATATTCAGGTAAATCATACGGTATTTTTTATTTGTCCATACGACAGGCCAATCGCCAAAATTCACCACGTCTTTGAGGCCCAACGGATAGTTGTCGGGCGAAAGGGTTAGTAATACTTCTATATCTTCATTCTCTCTGGGGCTGGGATTCCATTGATACCATTCGCTTTCCGGCGCTATGAATGAAACCGGTAAATTTTTTGTAACAGGATGCGATGTTTTGTCAACTACAAGTTTTACCGGTTGGGGAGGCCAGTTATTACAATAAAAAACGCCTCCTCCCAAGAACTTCACAAACCAGGGCCAGTTTGTGTTCTTATCATTATAGGCGGCTGCGTGGAATCCCATCCAGCCTCCGCCGTTCTCCATGTATTTTTCAAAAGCGTCCCGTTCTGCCCTGGTAGCGGGATATCCGTCGAGCATGACCACTATATCATATTCTTTCAGTCTTTCATAAGGGTATTCGGACATATCAGTCGTTATGTCTAATATAAATCCATTTCCATAGTTGAGCTTTTTGAAAAACTCCACTCCCTGCAAGGCAAAGTCTACATGCGCATCTTCGGCATGATGCGTATAGAATACCAGCGCTTTGAAACGTGGCGCGCCGGCATAATTGGCCGGGTAGTTATCGGGGACTTGCGCGTTTGTAACCGGCGATAACAAGCAAAGAAATAAAATGAATAACAGGTTGTAATTTTTCATCTCTTTAAGGGTTCGTTATCAGTTACCTGGCTGTCCAACGGATAGCGTTGGCAAACATCGTTGTAAAATTTTCGTTATCGTAGAGTTTACCGCTGTGCCCGATAAGGAAATACACATTCCGCGCTTTCTTTGTTTGGTTTATCCATACTGCCGGGTGATCGCCCATTTGAATGTCGGAAGCGGGCTGATAACTCGATTCGTCTACATTGGCCAATACATGTACGCTGGGACGAGGACTTTTGTCGAAGGTATACCATTCGTCGCCGGGTATGACAAATGATTCGGAAACGCCTTTCGTTACAGGATGCGTTTTATCTTCCACATACATTGTTCCGTCGGCTAACGGAGCGATGTAATTTTTAAAACGAATACCTCCCATAAAATCCGAAAACCATTGCCATATAGGGTAACCGTCGAACTCGCCCAGTAAAGAGGCGTGGTGGAAACCAACCCAGCCGCCCAAACCTTGATCGATGTATTTGATAAAAGCTTTTTCCGCTTCTTCCGTCCAGGCGTAGGGAGGATAATCCAATTGGATTACGACCTGGTATTGCGATAAAAATTCATCGTTCACAGGCGCTGTATTGTTTATCTCGGTAAATTCAAAATTCAATACTTTTTCCTGTTCTTTCAGCCAGGCCAGTCCGGCGTCGGTAAAGCCGCCATGCTGTCCTCCTCTTTCGGTGAGAACGACTGCTTTGAAGGGAGCGCTTTGGGTTGATTCGGCCGGTTGTTTTTCCGGCGATTTGGTTTGGTTGCAGCTAACAAACAGGATCATTACCGCAAACAAAAAACTGACTAACTTCTTCATAAGGGATAAATTGTAAAATTGTTTATTCATATTCAATCGCTAAAGTCAGCCATTTACCGGCCGACGTTACCCATACTTCTTTATAGCAGGCATTATTAGTTTGAGGCCAGTAAGGGATATCCTCGTTATCAAGCGAACGGACGCCAACGGGCGTCTGGCCAACTATTTCGCCCGATGAAAAACTATCCATTTGAGGGTAATTATAACCTTCCCCGAAAATCAACGATTGCCCGAAGGGATTCTTTCCCACCATCCAGTACATTTGCTCCAGACCGATTTGAAGCAATTCATCATCTTTCAGGAACTTTCCGCAGATAGCCGCCGCTTTTCCTGCAGACAGATGAATAGCCGTATTGCCGTTGAAGATACTGAACCAAACGGGGAAACGTCTGACGTAATGCTCCCCGTCTATCTGTACGCCGTTCTTTACCTGCTCTATGTATAATTCATCCGCATGAGGAGGAGGCCACAGGTGTAAATGGTAAAAACTAACCGAATCCCGGTATTCGTTGATGTGGTAAACGCCGCTCGGCAACATACCGTAGGGCGCAACGTATTTCATCAATCCTTTGAGGTAGGCGGCATATAAGCGGATAGACTCCGTCCACTTCTGATAGTTGGGATGCTCCGGCTGCGTTTCGCAAAGTAACGACAAAGCCTGCATATACGTCTGTTCGCGCGATTGGTGGATATAATGAACGACAGACCTCCGCGATTTGTCCCGGTAAAAAAAGCCCGCCATTTTATCCGTATCTCCCAGCGGTTCTTTCCGCTGGCAATCCAGCGTATAATTAATATAGTGGACGGCTAATTCGGCGTATCTGGTTTCTTTCGTCAGTTTATAAAGCATGCCGGCCGCCCATGATATGGTAGCCATGTACTGGCTTTCGGAGGTATTATAACTATGTTCGTAGAAGTGAATAAACTCTCCGAAGCCCACATCTTTATGCCGTTGCAAGGCAAACTCAAAGTCTTCTTTGGCGATGCGGACGAGGTATTCCTGCAACCGGGGGTCGCGGTCGATCGTCATGGCGGCGTAGGCTTCGTAAGCGGCATACAGGAAGTTGTCGAACGCCAGGTTCTGTACGCGAACGGTCGAGATATCGTCAAAAGAATTAAATACGCCGTCCAGCCAGACTAATAAACCCACGCTGCTGGCGCGGTATCCGTCGGCATAACGATTTCTCAGTATAAATTCCAGTCCCCATTCCGCTTCTTCCAGCAGGCGGGCAGCCAGCAGGCCGTTTTTGTCTTTCAACTTGCTGTACGCTTCCAGCAAGGCAAACGTAACGTCTCCCGTCTGGAGCGTTTGTTGAGATAAATCGCCTGCGTCGTGCCAGCCTCCGGCATACGAAATCATTTCTCCGTTATGTACGGAACAGAGGTCGGTATGGCAAGTTCCGTGTATGCCGGGAACCGGGTATCCGCATCGCTGACAGAAAATAAAGTTGAGCGTCCGCCATAAAGAATTCTCCCAGATATTGTCGCCAATCGGGAAGGGAGGCGTTTCAACGTCATTTACCTTCAATTTATACACTCCTGCGGTATGGCAGGAGGTAAAATCCGCCAGATAGAAATGGCCGAGGGTAGTTGCCGCCGCCGTAATCATACCCGAATATACGGGAACGTTTGTAGCGGTTTCGATAAGGCTGAAAGGCGTCCCCTCGCGGCATCCGTCTACTGTAACGACAGCCGATTTGAGACTGTTGGTCAGATAACCTGAGGTAGAATAAACGATTTTGTTTTTACCCGGATTCCAGCCGCTTACCGGTTCGGGATCTTCTATTTGCTGCAGTTCTATGTTGTCGATATAAAAAACAGATTCGTCTCCGGTCGTTCTGTCTTTTCCCTTGATACTGCAACTGAAGGCGATTTGTTTTACTTTATCCCGTTGAAATTCGTCCAGGCTCAGAAAACAGGAATTCCACTGTTTGTTTACAAGATTAATTAGATGCGAGGCCGACTGGACGCCGGGTTTTACGGAAGCTTCGTCGTTCTCGAAAGAAAGATTGAGGTTTACAACGCGAGCTCCGTCGCAATCCGGATAAACGTAAAAGGCAATCCGGTTATACGTTTCCCAGTTAGCTCCGCCGGCGTCGAAACGTATCCGGCTATTTCCGTAGGTAGCATAATCGGGGTCGGAGGGAGGACCCTGAATCCGCTTTCCGGTGGAGGTTGGGAACGTCATTTTGATACATTCCTGTCCGGAGACGGATTTTTCGGCAGAAAACGTCATAGCGCCAAAGCCTTCGCGCGTCCAACCGTCGATACGGTTCTTTTTGCTTAAAGGCTCGCGCCGTATGATTTTCTTTTGAAGTCCGTTTGTTTCAAATGATTTGGAATAGTCGAGCGGAAGGGGACTATGGATTAATCCTGTGCCGATAAGAGCTTTTTCCAGTTCGGCGTCCGGCGTCAAACGTAATTGCGCGTCTGCCGTCCGGCACAGGAATAAAATAGCGGATAGCATGATTGGTTTAACTTTCATACGGCGGGAGATTCTATTTTTAGCGGGTTAACCAGCGGATGCTTCTCTGAAAAGCCAATTGGAAATTCCTGTCGGAAAAAATATCCGGCCCATGCCCCATAACGATACCCACTACTTTCCCTTTTCCGTACGAATGCGTATACATCACATTCCGCACGCTTTCGGGATGCGTAGTCGTCCACAATACATGCAGGTCGGGCGCTTGCCACAAGGCGTCGTATATTTCATCGTGCAACACAAAATGTTCGTCCATGCCTTGCGTGATAAAGTGCTCCCTGTCTGCCACCGTAACAGGGATATCCTGCTTATGTTTGTATCGGGATACGCCGTAGGGAACACCGTCCACCGTCTGGGCGCTCATAAAATATTTCATGCCGGCTATCCGGGCAAATTCAGGCCAGGTATTATAGGTGAGCAGGCCGTCGTGTAAAATAAAAGCAGGTTTGCCTTCGCCAATCACGTTGGCAATATGCTGTTTGGCCGATTCGGGAATCTCTTCCAGGCATATCGCATAAAATACGATAACGTCGTACAAGTCTTTGTTTTCAGGCTTCACTAATTCCAGCGATTCTTCCGTTGTATAATCTTTCCATACAACATCTTCCAGACTGTTTAACAGAGGAGCGTACAGCGCGGTATCGAATACCGGATTCATGCCTGATATAAAAGCCAGCCTGACAGGTTCTTTTTTGCCGTTACAGCCCGCCGATACCAGGCATGCCATGAAAATAAAAGGGATATAGAATTGTTTCATAAGAATGTTTTTAGTAAGATTCATACGCATGAAAGGGAGCTTTGTATTGTTTCCGCAGCGCGACGACTTCTTCGTCGGGAAAGTCTTTGGGCGCTTGTTGGGTTACCTGTCCGGTAGCCGCCCATTCGGCGCCTCGCAATAAGGTTACCTGAAAACCGGCGCAGTCCATGGCATAACGCAGTTGCGGGTCGTTGCCGGCATGCCCCAGCAAGGTGACAAACACGTTTCCCCTGCCATAATTTACCGTCCACATCACAGGCTCGTGCCTGCCTGGTTCTTCGGGCGTGGTGGCCAG
>JAIRYL010000069.1 GCA_031267775.1 Tannerellaceae bacterium | reverse complement strand
TGGAGTAAAATCAACAAAAACGATTATTTGAATGCAATGATTGAAAGTCATACCGACAGCGCCCAAATAAAACAACTCTTACAGGGCGCGTTAACCAACAAAATCCACGATAGAGAAATTTTTATGAAAGGAATAGATTACTCATATTATTACGAAGAAAATTAGAATAAAAGCGATGAAACAGTTACAAAAGTTGAACACAACTTTGGCAGAGCGACAGTATCGAATGGCTTAAATCATTGCCAACCGGAAGCATTGATATGATTTTTGCCGACCCCGCCTTACAACATCAGGAAAGCCGATTGGGATACCTTTGAAAGTCAGGAAGAATATATTAAAATTACATTTGCAATACAATATATTATAACAATATAGCAATGGGAGAAAAAACAGTTATTATGTAACTGAACTTTCCGTTTGCTTTTTTGAAAGAAAGACGACCGAAAGAAAAAAGCCCCTCGCTCCCTGACGCGGCCTACATACGGCCTAATAACCATAGCAGATAAATCGGGTCGCCAGTAAAACCTTGTGTTTAGCAAATTTCCATGTAAAATACAGCCTCGCAGACCGCAGGTCTGTGAAGAAACACAAGATTTTGCAGGTGATCCCATAATTTTCCATTCTCCATTTTTATCAGAGCCTTTACGATTGATCATGTTCTTAGGAGGCGTCTGGAAATAAATCATACATTTAATACCTGTCATCCGGACAACGGTTTTAAGAATATCGCTCTGTATAATATCGCTTTCACATCTTTTTCTATGGAAAGAATCTTTATTTTTCTAAATAAGTGATATCATTCGGAAATTTAAGTTATTTTTGTTTTCGTAACAAGCGGTAGATTTTGTTGTTTATTCATTGTTTATCTTATTACTAATATGCGGCGTTTTTCTGTCCGCTTGTTTTTTACAGGGCAAATAAAATGAGATTATGAAAGAGATACGAATAGCGGCAATTGTTTTCTTTATGTTATTGACAGGGGTTACGACGCGTACGGGGGTATCTGGCGAAGCGCCGGTTTATTCCAATGTTTCGCCGGGTAGCCTGTCTTCTGTTTCCGACGGAGGAAAAGACGTCGTAAACCTGATTCTCGATACCGACTTGGGGCCTGACTACGACGATGTGGGTGCAATGGCCCTGATGCATGCCCTGGCTGATAGCGGCCTGGTACATATTCTGGCGACGGTATCTTCTAATAAGGACGAGCAAGTTGTTCCCTGTATTGAAATAATAAACGATTACTTTAACCGTCCGTCTATTCCTACAGGATCTCCCAAGAGCGAAGGGGGCGCGTCGTTTACTACCTGGCATAAGGATAAATGGACTGTTTTTTTACCGTCTAAATACGAGCATAAGACAAGGAAAACATCGGACGCTCCGGACGCCGTAGCGGTTTACCGGCAGATTCTCAGCAAACAGAAAGATTATAGCGTAACGATTTGTACGATTGGTTTCTTTACCAACCTGAAAGACCTGCTGCTTTCCGAGGGAGACGAGTATAGCGCGCTATCGGGTAAGGAATTGGTAGAAAGGAAGGTAAAACGCTTGGTTTCGATGGCAGCCCAGTTTCCGGAAGGACGGGAATTTAATGTTTTTTGCGATATACCGGCGTCGAAAGCGGTCATCGAGACGTGGCCTGCGGAAATAATATTCAGCGGTTTTGAGATAGGAGAAGTCATACTGACGGGAAAACAAACGGCGCAAATGCCGGCAGAAAACAGCCCGGTAAAAGATACGTATGAAATGTGCCTGCGCGAAGGCGATTTCGACGGGCGCAACAGTTGGGATCAAACGGCTGTACTGGTAGCGATAAAAGGATACGAGCCTTATTATTCGACCGAAAAAGGAACTGTGCACGTAGACGATAATGGCGCGAACACATGGACTCCGTCTGCAACCGGACGGCATATCCGCCTCATTGAAAAGACGCCGCATGCCCGGATGGCTTCCTTGATTGAATCGTATATGATGCATCAACCGGCGATAAGATAAGGATGCGTATGTAAATCCTCCTTATTTACGCCTCCTTGCGCAGGTTTCTCTTTGCTTTATGGCGCGGGTGAAATGAAAAATCATTATCTTTGTTTTTTTTAAGAAAAAGGAGAGACGGTTATGGGCGAACAAGAGAGAGGCGATGTGTTTGAACGCTTTAGAGAATCACTGCATAAGATGGAGGGGCATTTTCACGTGCTTGAACAACGGGTGCCTGTTGAACTTCAAATGGAGTATTTTAAATGTTCCACGCGCATGCGTCGTGATAATATAGCGATGACGGAAGAGGATTTTAATTCTTACAAGCAGAATCTTTCCGACAGCGAAGCTACCACCGATACGAAAAAACACGCGCTTTTGGCATTAGCCGTTTCTAATGAGGCAAAAGCGTACCGGATATTGAAAGAGTACGCTCAGCATCCTGAACCGGACGTAACCAACTGGGCATACATGGCGCTAATGGAAAGCCGCATCTCCCTTGCCTCCGAACTGTCTGAAGAAAAACAGATTTATATCTCTACCGGCTTGGGGGGGAAGGGAGAAAAACTGCGTTTCTACGCCTTGTTCTACGCCGCAGAAAAGAAACCTTTTGAGACCTACCAGCGCCAGATAATCGGACGCGAATTTACTTATTTCCTGCTGAAGGAGGATTGCGAAATAGAACGGCTTATCGTGAACGACGTGTATGTGGAGCTATTATTCCTTATACCTGTTAGTATAGACATAAAAATGGCTCTTACCCATGTGGTTGCGGAATGTAATCTGTTTGGTAATTTCCTGTCCGACATATTTACCGTTACCAATGTAAAAGAATTGTCTGCCGAGGAGATTGGCGAGCTTGTAAGAAAGAAATATGAAGACAATCGTACAGGCCATTAAATACGGAATTGTAGGAATAAGCAACACCCTTATAACGGCTATCGTTATTTGGGTTATGATGAAACCGCTTGGCTGCCCGGTTGTATTGTCTAACATAACCGGATACATAGCCGGCGTATTGAACAGCTTTATATTAAATAAACAATGGACATTTAAAAGCCGCGACAGTTGGGTAAGCAGCGCTATACGCTTTGGGATTGTGTTTGGCGTTTGTTATTTACTCCAGTTGGGTTTGCTGCTTTACCTGAACAAGCGCCTCGCTATCGACCCATATTACAATCAGCTTATGGCGATGGTATTTTATATGGCGGCCAATTTCCTGATGAATAAATTCTATACCTTTAAAGAGCGGAAAGATGAAGAAAATAGCTGTGATCGTTCCCTGTTATAATGAAGAAGCCGTTATGGCGGAATCTTATAAACGTACGAAGCAAGCCTTGCGGCTTGTGCCCGGTACGGTTGAAATCATCTATATAAACGACGGCAGCCGCGACCATACAAAAGCCCTGCTGGATGCGATTGCGGGGGAAGATAAAGCCGTAAAGGTGATTCATTTCTCGCGAAACTTCGGGCATCAGCCGGCCGTAACCGCAGGTATCAACAACTGTGATGCAGACCTGGCTATCATTATGGACGCCGATATGCAAGACCCGCCTGAACTGATACCGGATATGCTGCGTCTGCATGAGCAGGAAGAGGCCAACGTTATTTACTGCGTTCGTAAATCCCGCGATGGAGAAAGCTGCTTTAAACGCCTGTCTGCCAAACTGTTTTACCGTGTGATGAACTCTATGAGCGAAGTTCGGTTTCCCGTAGACACAGGCGATTTCCGCCTGATAGACCGGAAAGTGATGAATGAATTTAACCGTTTGAAAGAACATGGCAAATACATCCGCGGATTAATCAGTTGGGTTGGATTTAAACAAATCCCGTTTTATTATCAGCGCGAAGCCCGCCTGGCAGGGGAAACAAAGTATCCGTTTAAAAAAATGCTCGGATTTGGCGCAAAGGCTTTGCTGTACTTTTCTAAAAAACCATTGAGTCTGGCCATGAGCTTGGGATTTGTGGCTGTAGCGGTGGGAATTGTTCTGGGCGTCTGGTTTACGCTGGGTAAGATATACGGCTTCAGCGCCGCCGAAACGGGCTGGACTTCCATTATCCTCGCTGTGATCTTCTTCGGAGGCGTTCAACTGATTACGGTAGGGGTGCTGGGACAATACATCGGCGTTCTCTTTGACGAAATAAAAGCCCGCCCCGACTATATCATTGAAGAAACCCGTAATTTTGAGTAACTTATCAAGCCTATATTCCTACTGTCAATTTTCTAACTACTTATCTCAAATATAATAAACTTGTTTTAAAGGTTTACTTTACATTTGCGAATACTAATCTTAATATCTGTATCATGAAGAGCGTATTGCGAGTTAT
>JAIRYL010000053.1 GCA_031267775.1 Tannerellaceae bacterium | reverse complement strand
CTTATGATAAAGACATAGTCCCGGCCACTGCCGCAGGGTGTCAGACAATCTGGCTGAAACGCGCCGGGTGGAGCGAATATAAAGGAGGCGAAACGGCAAATATCATCATGGCTGATTTTGCTGAATTGAAAGGAATTTTCCAATTATAATAAGCATCCTGTATCGCAAGCGAGAGGCGCCGGGGCAAGCGGCTGAATATGCAAAATGTAAATAAAATAGCTTCGTTTCCTTGTAAAAATTGATAATTGCGTTATATTTGCAGCGACAATATTCATTAAAAAACAGTCAAAATGTTATGATCAACCGAGAATTAATAGACCCGCAAAGCATCGTTGTCGTTGGCGGTTCCAACAATGTGCATAAACCTGGCGGGCGTACTGTAAGAAACTTGCTCGACGGCAAGTACAAAGGTGCGCTCTGTGTGGTAAATGCCAAAGAAACGGAAGTACAGGGACTCAAGTCATACCAAAACGTAAAAGATATACCCGAAACCGAGTTGGCCATCATCTCTATCCCTAATAAATCGTGTCCCGAAGTGATGGAAATATTGGCGAATGAGAAAAATGTAAAAGCCTTTATTGTCGTATCGGCAGGTTTTGGCGAAGAAACGGAAGAAGGAGCTCTTTTGGAAAACCAACTCCTGAAAATAGCCAACGACGCAGGAGCATCCCTGATAGGCCCCAATTGTATAGGCGTAATGAATATGAATTATCACGGAGTATTTACCCAGCCGATACCCGAATTTCATCCCGACGGCGTTGATTTTATCTCCAGCTCGGGCGGAACGGCGCTCTTCATCATGGAGTCAGCTCTTACCAAAGGCCTGCGGTTCTCCTCCGTCTGGACGGTTGGCAATTCAAAACAAATTGGCGTGGAAGACGTCATCGAACACATGGACCAACATTTCAACCCCGTACTCGATTCCAAAATAAAGATGATTTATATGGAGAGTGTTAAAGACCCGGACAAGCTCCTCTACCATGCTTCTTCACTCATCCGGAAAGGATGCCGTATTGCCGCTATCAAGGCGGGAAGCACAGAGTCCGGAAAGCGTGCCGCATCCTCTCATACCGGCGCTATGGCCAGTTCCGATTCGGCGGTCGAAGCCTTATTCCGCAAAGCGGGAATCGTTCGCTGCTTCAGTCGCGAAGAACTCGCTACCGTTGCAAGCATATTTACCCTCAAAGAAGTAAAAGGGAAAAATTGCGCCATCGTAACGCATGCCGGCGGGCCTGCCGTTATGTTGGCCGACGCGCTGTCTAAAGGGCATATTAACGTTCCCGACTTGAATGGCCCCATAGCCGGCGAACTCAAAACAAAACTATATCCCGGAGCCGCCACAGGCAATCCGATAGACGTCATCGGAACCGGAACGCCCGAACACCTGGCAACGGCTATTGACTACTGCGAAAATCGTTTCGACAATATCGACCTGATGATGGTTATCTTCGGCAGTCCGGGCTTGGTTAAACTTTACGACGCTTACGAAGTTTTACACCGGAAGATGGAAGAATGCGAGAAACCGATATTTCCCGTTCTTCCCTCAATTGTAACTGCCAGTCCCGAAGTGAAAAGCTTTATAAAGAAAGGGCACGTCAACTTTTCAGACGAAGTAACCCTGGGCACGGCGCTATCGAGGGTGATAAATACGCCCAAGCCGGCAAGTACCGACATACAGCTATACGGAGTAAACGTCCCGGAAATACGAAGACTGGCAGAATCTCTGCCCAATGGATATTTAAATCCGGAGAATGTGCGGAAAATCTTATCGACAGCCAAGATACCGTTGGTAGAAGAAATGGCCTCGTCCAACAAAAAAGATTTGACGGCATTTGCCAGAAAGGTAAAATATCCGGTAGTAGCCAAGGTAGTAGGCCCTATACACAAAAGCGACGTCGGAGGTGTTGCGCTTAACATTCGCAGCGAAGAACATTTAGTATTGGAATATCAGCGGATGATGAAGCTCCCGGATGTAACGGCCGTCTTGGTACAGCCCATGCTTCAGGGACAGGAATTATTCCTTGGAGCAAAATACGAAGACCGTTTCGGACACATTGTCTTATGCGGATTAGGCGGAATCTTTGTCGAGGTACTGCAAGACATATCTTATGGCCTGGCGCCGTTATCCTACGACGAAACATTCTCCATGATTCGCTCCCTGCGCGGTTATCCGATTATCAAAGGAACTCGCGGACAAAAAGGCATCGACGAGCAGCAATATGCAGATATCATTGTCAGATTGTCTACGCTCCTCCGGATTACGCCCGAAATAAAAGAAATAGACGTTAATCCGGTTGTTGCTACCGAAAGAGGATTATTTGCCGTCGACGCCCGTATCAGAATTGAAAAGTAATTGTATCTTTGCAACATAACCCGTAAGAAAAGAAATGTAATAACATATTTAATTAAATAGAGTAAAGTATCGTTTTAAAAAGTAAAGATGAAGTTATGCAAAATTTAAAATTAGTAACTGTCGTAGCGCTTTGCATGGCAGTACTACTCTCCGGTTGCGGAGCAAGTAACACGCTAAAAGGAACGGGAATCGGCGTTGGCGCCGGCGGAGCCTTAGGCGCAGGCGTGGGAGCGTTGGCGGGCAACACCGCTTTAGGCGCAGTGATTGGAGCGGCTGTTGGCGGAACGGCAGGCGCGTTGATTGGAAAAAAAATGGACAAACAGAAAAAAGAACTCGAAGCGGCTGTTCCGGATGCTACGGTTGAGTCTGTAAATGATGGCGAAGCTTTAAAAATTACTTTTGACTCCGGCATTTTATTTGCAACCAATTCAAGCGACGTAAGCGAAGCCTCCAAATCAGCTCTCCGCAATTTTTCTGCGAGTTTGAAACAACACGCTGATACGTATGTCAAAGTTATAGGACACACGGATAATACAGGTAGGGTAGACTATAATCAGACATTGTCTGAAAAACGCGCGCAAAGCGTATACGGTTATTTGATGAATCAAGGCGTAAGCAGCGACCGTATGACATACGAAGGTAAAGGTATTCACGATCCGGTAGCAACCAATGCCACCGTCGAAGGACGTGCTTTGAATCGCCGTGTTGAGATTATGATCATGGCTAATGAAAAGATGATTCAGGAAGCCCATCAAGGTACATTGAAGTAATTAAGGAGGCATTTGGAAATAAATTTTGTATGATTTATTTCCAGACGCCCGTACGTCAATACTGAAAAATAATCCCCTCTGAATCGCTGAATTTTAAAACGAAAATTTGTTTAATTAGTGAATTGCCTTATCTTTGTACCCGCTAATACAAAATAGCTTAAATTAATTATTCAAACATGGCAACAAAAATCAGATTGCAAAGACACGGTCGTAAAGGGTATGCTTTTTATAAGATCGTAGTCGCAGACAGCAGGGCTCCACGAGATGGAAAATTTATTGAAAGGATAGGTTCTTATAATCCGAACACTAATCCTGCTACAATAGACTTGGATTTCGACAGAGCTTTGTATTGGTTACAAGTAGGCGCGCAACCAACAGACACTGCGCGTAATATTCTTTCCGAAGAAGGTGTTTGTCTGAAAAAACATTTATTGGAAGGCGTTAAGAAAGGCGCTTTTGATGAAGCGACAGTTGAAACTAAATTTCAAGCTTGGTTAAAAAGCAAACAGCAAGCAGTTCAGACATTAAAAGACAAAGATAGTGAAAGCGCTAAAGCAGAAGCTAAAGCTCGCTTAGATGCAGAGAAGGAAGTTAATAAAGCTAAAGCGGTAGAAGTAACTAAAAAGAAAGCTGAAATAGCGGCTGCCGAAGCGGCAACGCATGCTGAAACCGGCGGAGAGGGTCAAACGCCTGAAACAAAAGAAAAAGCAGAATAATTATTTATTCATGCTAAATAAAAAAGAGATTATCAACAGATGGTCTCTTTTTTATTTAGGAGGCGTCTGGAAAGAATATGTATTTTTCGTTTTTGTTAGATATGCTAAAATATATGAAGATATTGTATGATGATAAAAAATTAATAATAATGACCAAATAAATACATGGTTTATTAAATTATTACTATATTTGCAACCGCATGTGGGTTTTACCGCATGAATTTAGTTTTTCACTTGAATCATTACCTTATATGAAAAAAAAGAATTGGTATTTGTTAGTTTTTAGCGTATTATTTATCGCTTGCAGTAATCCCGGAATAGACGGTGATACCTCCCAAAGTAAAAGCAATG
>JAIRYL010000227.1 GCA_031267775.1 Tannerellaceae bacterium | reverse complement strand
ATGCCATAACTGATCCCTAATTGCTGCTTCTGTTTTGGCGTCAGTTCATTGAAAGCGGCTCCCAATAATTCAGCCGCATCGCCGGCGCTTTTAACTACTTCTGTATTTCCTTGCATATTGCGCAGTTCTACAGTAAATGTTTTAGCAGAACCGTTTCTGTCAACCGTAACCTTCACTTTGTCACCCGGACGATATCTGCTTACCTGTTCCTGTAAAGCGCTCACTGATCTTACTTTCACATCGTTAACGGCTGTAACTACGTCGCCTGCTTCCATACCGGCTTCTTTAGCCGAACTGCGGGCTGCAAAATCAGCTACATAAGCGCCTTCCAAAACCTTTACCTTTTCTTTTTGCTCTTCCGTCAAACTCGTCACGTCAAGAATCGAAACGCCCAATATAGCCCTTTGAACAGTACCGTATTGCTTCAGATCGCTTGCCACTTTCCCTGCAATACTGATGGGTACGGCAAACGAATAACCTGCAAAGTTTCCTGTTTCCGAATATATCAATGTATTTATGCCTACTAATTCGCCTTTGGTATTAACCAAAGCGCCGCCGCTGTTACCGGGGTTTACTGCTGCGTCGGTTTGGATATAAGAAGCTATCTTACTTCTATCTTCGCTTCCTGTATATACGCCACGGCCTTTGGCGCTTACAATACCGGCCGTTACCGTCGACGTCAGGTTAAACGGATTTCCTACGGCTAATACCCATTCGCCAACTTTCAATTTATCCGAATCGCCAAAAGGTATGGTCGAAAAATCCTTTCCTTCAATCTTTAATAATGCAATATCTGTTGACGGGTCATTGCCAATTAATTTAGCCGTATACTTACGTCCGTCGTTCAATGTTACGTCTATATCGTCGACTCCTTCAATCACATGGTTATTTGTAATAATATATCCATCTACCGATATAATAATACCCGATCCGAAACCTACGCGTTGACGCGGTTGGCTCTGGCCTCTATTTCCAAATCCAAAGAAATATTCAAACGGGTCGATATACTGCCTGCCTCCTTGCTGCGCTTTACTTTGTACGGTAGATTTTATATGAACTACGGCATGCACAGCCTTTTCTGCCGCAATAGTAAAATCGATGTTTTCGGCGGCTACCGTATTGTAATTTGCCAAATGTACCGGTTGTTTAAAGCCATATTCAGAATCAACAGTATAAGAAGAATCTTCGTGATTTTTATTCATTAAATAGGTACTTGTTCCTATAGCGGCGCCCACGCCGATAACAGCTACCCATACAACTCCAAGCATATTTTTCCACACTTTCTTCATAATTTCAATATTTAAATTAAACACTTAAATTTAACATTTTTCTTTCTCACAAATTAAACTCAAAAAATGTACTGTTATTCTCTTTGCATATCTTTTTTTATCACTTTTAACGGCCACACATTACGATTAACGCAACTTAACAGTACTGTGTGATGCAAAGTACCCATTTTAACATCTCTTGCTGATCGATCTGTCAAATGGTCATTTATACAACAGTAAGAACGTCCGAAATGTTATCTTGTTTTGGCAGTTTTTAAAATCAGACTTTATCGTTTTCCCCATTGCATCATGAACAGACAAAGCTACGCGGCTTTATACTTTATAAAATTTTGCATTCTTTTATTAGACTTGCATGAAAATCCGAAGATTTTCATGTAAGTTTGCACATAGTTGCAGCCTGCTGGTCTGTCGCTCAATTAAATATTGGGAGGAAAGTCCGGGCAACGCAGAGCGCCATACTTCTTAACGGGAAGCTGTCTGCAAAGACAGAGTAATATAACAGAAAATAACCGTTCCGCTTGCGGAATAAGGGTGAAAAGGCGAGGTAAGAGCTCACCGGATAATATAGTGATATACTATGCCGTATGTCTTATGGGTTGTAAGGTCATGTATACCGGCGCATGTAGGATGGCTCGTCCGACGTCGGGGGGTAGACCGCTGGAGCTTATCGGCAACGGTAAGTCGAGATAAATGGCAGACGCTTTTCCTTTCTGGTAAAAGTACAGAACCCGGCTTACAGGCAGGCTGCAATTTTATTCAATGATCATGAAAAAAAAGGAAGAAAAAAAATCAATAATTGAGCAAATCAGTTCTTTTATCAAAACAACGATTCGTTTCACTACGTATGATATCTGGCGAATCACAGCAAACGAGGTCAGCGGATTAAAGAGTATCTATATAAATACGATCAAAACAATTATATTGGCTATACGCGGCTTCCTGTCGGAAAATCTTCAAACCAAAGCCTCTGCCCTTACCTACAGCACATTATTATCCATTGTTCCTTTATTAGCTATAATCGTTGGTATTGCTAAAGGATTTGGGTTTCAGGGATCCATACGTCAGCAGTTGATGGATTATTTTCCCGGCCACGAACCGGAAATCAGCAAAGCGCTGGAGTTTGTAGAGAGTTATCTTTCTCAGGCACAGGGTGGAGTGATTATAGGGATTGGCCTTATTGTGTTATTTTATACGGTGATAAGCCTGATATCTTCGATTGAAGATGCGTTTAATGCTATTTGGCAGATTCCCAAATCCCGTCCCTGGAGGCGTAAAATCGTTGGCTATATGGCGCTTTTCCTTATTTTGCCTATATTGATGACAGCGTCAAGCGGTTTTTCCCTGTTCATATCAACCTTGCAAAATACGTTTCTAAGCGAATATGTTTTCTTCACCCCTATGGTAGAGGCTATATTAGCTGTAACGCCATTTATTATAGCTTCTGTGACGTTTACTGCTATCTATATTTTATTGCCTAATACGAAGGTGTATTTTTTAAATGGTTTGATACCTGGAGTTATAACCGGTTTTGCTTTCCAGCTATTTCAGATGTTATATATAAGCGGTATGATATGGGTTAGTAAATACAATGCTATTTATGGCAGTTTTGCCGCCTTGCCTTTATTATTGCTCTGGTTACAGTTATCATGGTTAATTTGTCTGTTCGGCGCGGAACTCTCTTATGCTTCTCAAAATGTAAAGAAATTTAGTTTTGAAAGAGACAGCAGGTATATCAGCCGGAGATATAAAGACTTTCTTACTTTATTGATTGCATCGCTAATTGTCAAACGATTTACCACCGGCGAAAAGCCTTATACGGCTAACGAACTATCCGACTCATTCAAAATACCTTTACGCATTACCACCCAGATACTTTACCTGCTTACGGAACTAAATATCATTATTGAAGTAATTTACGGCGACGACGAACGCATTATCTACTATCAACCGGCTATCGATATTCATAAAATCAGCGTAGGTTTTCTGCTTTCCAAAATGGACGAGTATGGTTCTGAAAACTTTAAAGTAGATACAACCAGCTTGTTCAATAGCGAATGGCAAGCTATCCTGAAAACCCGCCGGGATATGATTGCTACAAACAGCAAGATATTATTGAAAGATTTATAAAACAGGAATCGTTCCATATTTATTATAGCTAATAACCTTATCAACTTCTTTGCGTTTCTTGGGGCGGTCTTTTTGAGTGGAGTAACCAATGATGACGTCTATTAAAATTCTTTTGCCGGAAGGGATATCCAACAGTTTACGCATTTTATCTTCGTCAAACCAACCCAGTATACAACTGCCTAAGCCTTCATCTTCTGCCGCTAAACAAATATGTGCGGCAGCGATACCAATATCTACCAAAGCAAAATTCTTGTCTTTTACCAAGCCTCCAAAACCGGAAGAGAAATTCACTTTTTCTTCTACAATAAGAATATGTACGGGCGCTTGTTTGGTAAAATGATTTAAACCAAGGATACGGGTCGACGTGGCGTCGGCCACTTTATTTTTCAGTTCCGGTTCGTCTACAACGATGAAATGCCATGGTTGAGCATTGCAGGCGGAAGGAGACATACGGGCTGCTTCCAATATCTTTTCTATCTTCTGGCGTTCCACCGGACGGGAAACGTCGAATGCACGGTCGCTCTGCCGCTGCAAAGCCAATGACAGGAAATTTTCCATTAGTTAAACTGCATCATTTTACTGAGATATTTTCCAACGATATCAAATTCCAGGTTTACAACGGTTCCTTTCGCTATTTGTCCAAAGTTGGTCATATCATGCGTAAAAGGAATAATTGCAACCTGAAAACTATTGTCCTGTGAATTTACTACCGTAAGGCTTACTCCATTTACACAAACAGAGCCTTTCTCTACAGTAATATATCCTTGTTTGGCCATTTCTATATCAAATTCGTATTCAAAGGTATAATACCAACTGCCACTGGCTTCTGCTACTTTAGTGCAAATAGCCGTTTGATCTACGTGCCCTTGAACAATATGCCCGTCCAAACGTCCATTCATCAGCATACTGCGTTCTAAATTCACTTTATCGCCCGTTTTAAGCAAGCCCAAATTGGAGCGTTCCAATGTTTCTTTAATGGCTGTTACCGTATAGGTATCATTTTCGATATTTACAACCGTCAGGCAAACGCCGTTGTGCGATACGCTCTGGTCTATCTTCAACTCATTCGCAAAGGAACATTTCATTGTGATATGGATATTACCTTTATCCTGCTTTACGGCAACTACCTGAGCCGCTTCTTCTACAATTCCTGAAAACATATTTTATTATTTAATTATTTATTCCGATTGTCAAAAGATATGGATTATTTACAGAATAAAAATGGGTGATAGATGTAACCACCCATTCCTAATCTATCGATAATTAAAGACTTGATTCCTTTTTTTGCTCCAGCTTCAATGTTTTGGTAGACTGGTTGCATATTTCGGTTTTACCGAAATATTGGATGGGGCCTGGGTAAACATAGTCTGTAGTTACTGCCCAGTCGTCGCGATTGGCTTCAAATTCTTTGAATGGGGCGCCGTCTAATTTAACTAATGCTTTTTGGATAACCGCTTTCAGTTCTCCATTACGTCTTTCCATATTCAGCATCATGGTAATGGGTATACCGCCGGCAATCCATTTATCGGCCGGGGCTGTTGTGTTGCGGACAGACGACATATAACCTGTTTTTCCTGCCGCAATCAGGCAAGAAGCGGTAAAACCTAACGAATAGCAATAATCGGCGTCGTAATTGGAAGGAGCGGCGCAACGGCCTTCGTAACCAAAGAAATGTGTCTGCGTAACAAACGTACCTTTATATTTATCGGTCTTTCCCCATTCTTCCAAACGGGTAGCGACCATTTCGGCCAGCAGCTTTTCTGTTTCAATCAATGACACCTGTATGTTTCCGTGAGGGTCGCGGTCTAAGGTTAACTGGCGGGCAACGGTTTCCGGGAGGCTGGCATATAATTCGGAATTTTCTTTTGTCAGTTTGCTGATGATATAATTCCGCTGTTCCGAACGCTTGATCAATTTAAATTCCGATTCGTTTTTAATAAGGAAATCCGTCAGTTCGGCAATAAGACGCCTCATCGCCGGGATAAATTCTATCAAACCTTCCGGAATCAATATAGTACCGAAATTCTGTCCCTGTTTGGCGCGCAAGGCCACGATACGGGCAATCTGGTTAATAATATCGTCTAACGTTTGATTTAACGCATCGACTTCTTCCGAAATAATACATATATTCGGATGCGTTTGCAGGGCGCATTCCAGGGCGATATGGGAGGCCGAACGCCCCATCAGTTTTATAAAGTGCCAGTATTTCTGCGCAGAATTACAGTCTCTCTGTATATTGCCGATCACTTCCGAATATACCTTACAGGCTGTGTCGAAACCAAAGGATGTTTCAATCTGTTCGTTTTTCAAGTCGCCATCAATTGTTTTCGGGCAACCGATTACCTGTATGCCTGCATTTATTTTAGCATAATATTCGGCCAGTACGCAGGCGTTTGTATTAGAATCGTCGCCTCCGATGATAACCAGCGCTTTTATTTGGAGTTCTTTCAATATTTTCAAGCCCTGGTCAAACTGCTTGTCAAATTCTAATTTATCACGCCCCGATCCTATCATGTCAAAACCGCCGGTATTGCGGTATTCGTCAATGATATCGGCGGTCAGCTCTTTATATTTATGCTTTATCAGGCCGCCGGGTCCAAGCAAAAATCCATACAAACGCGAATCGTTATTGATTTTTTTAATCCCGTCGAAAAGGCCGGCAATTACATTATGCCCGCCGGGCGCTTGTCCGCCGGAAAGAATTACGCCTACATTAACAGCCGGCATATTTTGCTTTTCGTGGCTCTTTTCAAAAGTTACGACAGGCAGTCCGTAGGTGTTGGGAAATAAACTTTTTATTTCATTCTGGTCGGCTACCGACTGGGTATATTCGCCATCAACAGCTTTTACGTTGCCTTTCAACGCGGCAGGTACTTTTGGTTCGTACGTTGCTCTTTCAATTTCTAATGTGCTTTTAGTCATCTCTGTTTAAATTATATGGTAGATGTTAGTAACTCCACAGGTTTTTTTAGACAATGCAAATATCGGATTTTTTTTATACGGGTCAATAGCAATGATGCGTGAATTTCTGGAAATAGCTTCTGTAAGGCGATTGTTGGATGAAATGTAAACAGGCTCTTGGAAAAAAGGATTACTTTTACAATTGAATTGGATAAATAATGAAAAAGAAAATGGACAGCGGGATTGTATTTTTGCCGGAATGGTATCCGCAGAGCGCCGTGCAGCTTACCTGGCCGCATGAGGATACGGACTGGTTTCCGGCGCTGGATGAAGCGATATCTTGTTTTGTAGCTATTGCCAGGGAGATTATCAGGCGGGAAAAAGTGGTCATTGTTTGCTCCGACAAACAGGCTGTTCGCGCCCGGCTGGGCGATGTGGATGATTCGCGGATCATCTTTTGCGAGATGGAGACGAATGATACCTGGGCGCGCGATCATGGAGGGATTTCGGTACTGGAAGATGGAGTAGCGACTGTTTACGATTTTGTTTTCAACGGTTGGGGGATGAAGTTTGCGGCTAATTACGACAACCTGATCACCCGCCGACTGTTTGAGGCAGGCGTCTTCGGCAAAGACGTATTGCCGCTGAATATGCAGCCTTTTGTGCTGGAAGGCGGGAGTATAGAAACAGACGGCAAAGGGACGCTGCTTGCTACGGTGGAGTGCCTGGCTTCGGTTAACAGGAACGAGTATCTGGGGAAGGAGCAGGTGGAATCTTATTTGAAGGAGGTATTTGGCCTGAAGCGGATTTTGTGGCTGGAATACGGCTATCTGGCGGGCGACGATACGGATAGCCATGTAGATACGCTGGCGCGTTTTTGCAGCGAAGATACGATTGCTTATGTGCAGTGTACGGACGAAACCGACGAGCATTTTGCCGAATTGCGGGAGATGGAAAGAGAATTGAAGGCTTTTACCCGGGAAAACGGCAGGCCGTATACGCTGATTCCCCTTCCGATGGCGAGCCAGACGGAGTGGGAGGGGGAGCGGCTGCCCGCCACGTATGCTAACTTTCTGATAATAAACGGGGCGGTATTAGTTCCGTTTTATAATTCCCCCAGAGACGAAGAGGCAAAGGCTGCCTTGCAAAGCGCTTTTCCCGACAGGGAAATTATAGGTATCGACTGTTTTCCGCTGATTAAACAGCATGGGTCGCTCCATTGCGTAACGATGCAATATCCCGAAGGTTTTATCATTTAAAAAAGCAGGATGCGATGAAGATAGGATTAATCCAGCAGTTGAACGTATCCGACAGGGCGGCCAACATAGACAAACTAACGCGAAACATACGGCAGTGCGCCAGGCAGGGAGCCGACATAGCCGTATTGCAGGAACTGCATAACGAGCTTTACTTCTGCCAGACGGAAGATACCTCGCTGTTTAACCGGGCGGAAACGATTCCCGGCCCTTCTACGGAACTTTTTGGCGCGCTGGCCGGCGAACTGGGTATTGTGCTGGTTCTTTCTCTGTTTGAAAAGAGAGCGCCGGGACTTTATCACAACACGGCAGTGGCGCTGGAAAAAGACGGCTCGATTGCCGGCACATACAGGAAGATGCATATTCCCGACGATCCTGCGTATTATGAGAAATTTTATTTTGCGCCGGGCGACTTGGGTTTTCGGCCGATCGAGACCTCTGCCGGCAAATTAGGCATATTGGTTTGCTGGGATCAATGGTATCCCGAAGCAGCCCGCCTGATGGCTATGCGCGGCGCCGAAGTATTGATTTATCCTACGGCCATCGGCTGGGAAAGTACGGATACGGAAGACGAAAAAGAGCGCCAGCTAACGGCCTGGATAACCGTGCAGCGAGGGCATGCGGTGGCTAACGGTTTGCCGGTAATAACCGTCAACAGGGTAGGGCGCGAACCCGATCCTTCCGCGCAAACGGGCGGCATACAATTCTGGGGAAACAGCTTTGCCGCCGGCCCGCAAGGCGAACTGCTGACCGTATTGCCCCCTGATAAGGAAGAAATACGGATAGTAACCATCGATAAAGCCCGCACGGAAAATGTGCGCCGCTGGTGGCCTTTCTTCCGCGACCGCCGTATCGACGCATACGGAGAACTTGCCAAACGATTTCTGGATGAATGAAACAACCCTGCGTAACGTATAGTAAAATGAAGAGGCGTATCCACCATGCTCGGCAAAGATGATATTCCGGCGCTGATTCGCCGTATCGGCGCTTCGCTGCAAGAGTTGAGCAAACAAAAAGAATTGTCGGGTAAAAGCAGGAAGAAGTTGTGCGGTATACTGGAAGATATAGACCGGTTGCTCTCCTTGACGGATACCCCCGCGGGGGAGGTATCGCTTGATGAAGAATTTCTGCGCAAAGCGATAGAGGTGGTAGAAAACGAACTGTCGAACCCTGAATTTTCGATCCCTGAATTTTGCCGGACTATCGGCATGAGCCGCACCTCGGTCTATACTAAAATAAAGGCGCTAACCGGGCAGGGGCCTGGCGAATTTATCCGTATCATTCGCCTCAAAAGAGCCAGAGACTTGCTTGCGCTGCGCAAGCATACCGTGGGCGAAGTATCTGTTATCGTAGGATTTTCGGACGCCAAGTATTTCAGTACGAGTTTTAAAAAGCAGTTTGGCGTTAGTCCGAGCAAAATCAAGTAGAAAGGCAGGGCCGACGCCTCCTGATTTCTACGGCGCGCCGCCCTTATTCCCGCCATACCGCAGCGCCAAAAGAAGACGTCCTGCCCGGAAATTACAGAGAAGAATCGGTCGCCGTCTGCAATCTGCCGGAAGATACTTCGGAATCCCGACCTCCGACAGACGCCGGCTAAGAATCGGCCGGGGCGATCGGCTGCGGGAAGTTTGGGGGGAAGAAATCCGCCGGGCTGATTCGTTGCCGACAGTTGTGGGGAGGAAAGCGGCCGGGGCGATTGTTTGTCGGAAGTTGTGGGAAGGAAATCGCCCGGGGCGATTGGTTGCCGGAAGTTGTGGGGAAGGAATCGCCCGGGGCGATTGGTTGTCGGAAGTTGTGGGAAGGAAATCGCCCGGGGCGATTGGTTGCCGGAAGTTGTCGGGAAGGAATCGCCCCGGGCGATTTTCAGCCGGAAACTGTCCGCAACCGGATCGGCCGGGCCGACGGGACGAAAACGGCTGTATTGATCCGGCTTTTTAGTGGGGCTGGATGAAAAAAAACGTTTTTGCTTCCGGCTGAGGCCTGTTTTTGGGGGCGGCGGGACGGAGGGCGACGGGACGCCGCCGGCGACGGGAGAAAAAACGTTTGCCGCGCCTGCGGAGGCGCCGGAAGGCGGCGGATTTTCTTCCGCCGGCTTTCAACTTCTTCAATCAGGGCATACTTTCCCGTTTTTCAACGTTCGCTTTTTTGCTTTTCTCTTACGCGAAGCGCGTGAGGGATAGCAGCGGAAAGCCCGGAACGAGCGCAGCGAGCGAGGACTTGTAGCGGAAAGCCCGACCCCCGTTTATCGGGGGGCACGCCCATATTAAATTGAGAATTGAGACGGGAGAATTGAGAATGGAGAACTTACTGAATGGATAATGGAGCATTTGCAAATGGATCAGAGGCTTCTTGCATGGGTAGAATGATTGATGCGGCATTTCCGGCCGGCAT
>JAIRYL010000226.1 GCA_031267775.1 Tannerellaceae bacterium | reverse complement strand
GGGATAGCGTGATAAGGGTTCCGAAATTATGGCGGCTTTGATGGTAGGTGATCCGCTTTTCTATCCCGCATAATTTAGCGACCTTATTCAGGTTGACTTCTATACAAGAAATAGATACCTACACAAATCTTGTTTAAGGATGCGTTGATGAAGAGGGCGATTTTACTTTTACCGGTAGCCCTGCCGGACTTGGTATCCCAAAGGTATACCGGAACGCTAACTTTGCCGCTGAACTGTATCATTGATTTTCTGATGCGGATACGTCCCGGAACGGGAACGGTTCCGTCTGCTTTCTCCTCATTTCGTTTCAGGTAGAAACTCACTTTTACTTCTGTCATAATTAACTCTTTTACAGGTTACAAAATTAACTGCTATAGAGCTAATCAACGATATGCAAGAAATTGTGAATCAGTGAATAAGAAGCTGATTTCAGGCAAAAATCCGACACAATACCAATGCTATCCTCAATATGTACCGAAATCTTTCTTCTTTCATGGGAAATCCGCTTTTTGAATGCACCTTTCTATAAAGAAACTGATAACGCATTCGTAACGGAAAGTCTTCCGAAATACACAATATCTTGCTTTTTTGCTGCTTGCAGAGGAGAGCATATTAATGAAGTTAACACCAATGGGTCAGCCATTTACGCCGTTTTATCCGTTTTTGCTTTTTCGGTGCATAGTTTAGTAACGGAATGTTGGCGCATGTTGGCGTTTATTGGCCTTTTTGCCTGTCCCGACAGTAAGTCAGATAAAGACATATCAGGCTATCCCCAATCGCTGCGCTTCATTGGGGGTTATTTACATGCAGACCTGCGGTCTGTGAAGAAACGCAAGATTTTGCAGGCGCTCCGACGTTTCCTTAGAACAACGAATTATCTACTTTTTCTTTTAATAATGCCAAGTCTACTACTTCCCGGATATCGTTTACAAAATAGAAACACAATTCTTTTACGTATTCTTTATTTATTTCGTTTACGTCCTTTTCGTTTTCCTTGCATAAAATAATTTCTTTGATACCTGCCCGTTTGGCGGCTAATATTTTTTCTTTAATACCGCCTACGGGTAAAACTTTCCCCCGCAAGGTAATTTCGCCCGTCATGGCTATATTTTGTTTCACTTTTCTTTGGGTAAAAGCCGAGACCAACGAAGTAATCATTGTTACGCCGGCGCTTGGCCCGTCTTTGGGTATGGCCCCTTCGGGCACATGCACATGCACATTCCAGTTTTCAAACATTTCTTCCGGGATAGTAAACAACGAGGCATGCGCATGAATGTATTCGAGCGCCAATATGGCAGATTCTTTCATTACATCTCCCAAATTACCTGTCAGCGTCAATTTAGAACCTTTTCCTTTACTTAAACTCGATTCTACAAATAATATTTCGCCCCCAACGGCCGTCCACGCCAATCCTGTTACAACTCCGGCGTATGCATTTCCCTGGTATTTGTCGCGGGTATATTCAACGGCTCCCAAGTATTCATGCAAGTCCTCCTGCTTTATTTCTGCCGGTATCGGTTCGTTCGAGGCAATCCTGCGCGCCAGTTTACGTATTACTTTGGCTATTTTCTTGTCTAATTCACGAACGCCGCTTTCGCGCGTGTATGCGTTTACTATTTCCTGCAACGCCTTTTTATTGAATTTTACCTCTCCTTTCTTCAAGCCATGAGCTTCTATTTGCTTGGGAACTAAATGTTTTGCGGCAATCTGCACTTTTTCTTCCAAAATATATCCGCTCACCTCGATAAGCTCCATACGGTCGAGTAGCGGTTGCGAGATGGTATTCAGGTTATTGGCCGTAGCGATAAACATGACTTTGCTTAAATCGTAATCGATATCCAAATAATTATCATGGAAGGCATTGTTTTGCTCGGGGTCGAGCGTTTCGAGCAAGGCCGAAGCGGGGTCTCCTTTAAAGTCATTCGTTACCTTATCTATTTCATCCAGGATAAATACAGGATTAGATGTTCCGGCTTTCATTATATTCTGTACAATACGTCCGGTCATGGCTCCAATATAGGTGCGGCGATGCCCTCTGATCTCGGCTTCATCGTGCAACCCCCCTAAGGAGACCCTGACGTATTTCCGGTTCAGCGCTTCGGCGATAGATTTTCCCAAAGAGGTTTTCCCTACGCCCGGAGGGCCGTACAAACAAATAATGGGCGATTTCATATCCCCTTTCAGCTTCAAGACGGCTAAATGCTCTATGATACGCTCTTTTACCTTTTCCAGTCCGTAATGATCGCGATCGAGGATACGCTGGGCATGTTTCAGGCTGAAGTTGTCTTTGCTATATTCGTTCCAGGGCAGATTTACAATGGTTTGCACATATTGCGTTTGAATGGAAAAATCCGGAGACTGCGGATGCAAACGTTCTAATTTACGAACCTCTTTTTCAAATGTTTCGGCAACGGCCTGATCCCATTTTTTCATGGATGCTTTCCCACGAAGCTCTTTTATTTCCAAATCATTGATATTGCCCCCCAGTTCTTCCTGAATCGTTTTGATTTGCTGCTGAAGGAAATATTCCTTTTGTTGCTGGTTGATATCTTCGTGCGTTTTCATCTGGATAGAGTTCTTCAGTTCTATCAACTGATACTCGCGGTTCAGTATAAAAAGCAAGCGGTAAGCCCGGTCTTTGAGGTTTCCAATCAATAAAAGCTCTTGTTTTTCAGCAGCTCCATTGGGAATATTGCTACTTGAGAAATTAATTAAATAAAGAATATTCTTATTATTCTTAATAGAAAAAATCAAGTCTCGCGGAGGCTCTGTTACCGAGCTTAGCATCTTAATCGTTAAATCTTTTATAGTAGAGATGAGCGCTTCGTACTCTCGATCCCCTTTGTCGGGTATCTTATCTTCCAGCAAGGATATTTTTCCTTTCAGATAAGGCTCCGTGTCTGTCAATTCATTCAACAAAAAGCGTTTCTTTCCTTGCAAGATTACGGTTGTCGTCCCATCGGGCATTTCCAGTACCCTGACCACATCCGCTATTACGCCTGTAGTATATAAATCCTCCAACAAGGGTTCTTCCGTATTCACTTCTTTTTGACAAACAACTCCTACCATCATCTTTTTTTTGACGGCTTTGCTAATTAAATTCATAGATTTTGGTCGTCCTACAATTACAGGCATTGCTACGCCAGGGAAAAGCACCATATTCCGCAGCGGCAGTATAGGAAGAATATTTCCCACTTTTTCAATCCCTTCCGTAAAATCTTCATTGGCGTCGCACTCCGTAAGAATCGGCATTACAATTCCTAAATTATCATCCAAATCGTCATAAGATTCCTGGCTTAATAAACTTGTTTTAATCTTCATATTGATATATCACATTGTACAATAATATTGAGGTACAATAAGAGCGCCAAAGTTAGGAATTCTTTTTTACATTTGCCGCCAACAAATTACAGCTATGGCAAATGATTATTTCCAATTCAAGCAATTTAACATTCAACAAAGCAAATGTGCGATGAAAACAGGAACCGACGGCGTACTTTTAGGCGCCTGGGTTTCGGTAGAATCGTGTCATACCCTCTTGGATGTAGGAACAGGGACGGGAGTTATCGCCTTGATGCTGGCCCAGCGAAGCCGCGCTGTCATAGACGCTATCGATATAGACGGAGACGCTGCAGGACAAGCTGCCGAAAATATATCTTCTTCGGCGTTTGCCGGCCGCATACAGGTTTATCATACGTCTTTTGAAGAATACGCCGGGAAAACGTCCGGCAGGTATGACTTAATCGTATCCAACCCTCCTTATTTCGCCGAGTCGCTAAAAAGTCCCGACATGAAAAAGAATCTGGCTCGCCACAGCGATACGCTTCCGCTTTCATCGCTTCTTTCAGGAAGCAAGTCTTTACTTGCTCCGGATGGACGAATCGCCCTCGTCTTCCCCTGTCTACGGGAAAAAGAATTAATAGAAACCATTTTGGAAAACAAGCTGAATATGGTCAGGAAAACAGAGGTAATACCCGTGCCAAAGGCTTCGCCCAAACGATTGTTGATAGAATTATCCGCTAACTTATCCGCCCCTTGCGTGTGTGATATATTGGTAATAGAAGAGAGCAGAGGCCAATACACCGCAGACTACATAAAACTGACAAAAGATTTCTATCTGAAAATGTAGGGTAATCGCTTATCGAAAAAACGGGTTACCTGCTCAAAAAAGTCGCGAACTTCTTTCGTAAAAGAAACCTGTTCGGGTATAATTACTTTTAGCGCTTTGGGAATAATGGAAATATCGATACGGTTTTCAACCATCACCGGCTCTCCATCCAAATGCATAACGCCTTCTTTCTGCCTGATAATTGTAACCCGGCTTGCCGTGAAGGTTTTTATTTTACTGTTTCGCTCTATCTGTTTTGTAAATAACTGAACAGCCAGCGGAGGAATATCCAACGGCGTAAATGGCGAAAGAATCGTAACGTCCATCTTTCCATCCTGAATATTAGCATGCGGAGCGATATACGCATTATTTCCGTATTGCGACGCATTGGCGCAGGCTACCAGAAACGCTTTTTCTCTTATCGTCTGATCGTCTATCAGTAATTCGTATATCTCCGGTTTATAGCCCAGATATTCTTCTACCGTGTTCTTTACATACGTGAGCGACCCCCTTTTTTTCTCTCTGGCAAATTTCTGGCTCACAGCAGCGTCAAAACCAACGCCGCAGGTAGTAAAGAACACCCGGTCGTTAGCTTTACAGCCATCAATCGGAATGACATGTTTTTTTACAATCACATCCAATGCCCGCTTTGAATCCATGGGTATGTGCAGTTCGCGGGCTAATCCATTACCCGAACCTTTGGGGATAATTCCCAAAGCGGCTTCCGAATGTATCATAGCCTGAGCTATTTCATTAACCGTGCCATCGCCTCCCACGGCGATAATTAAATCTACGCCTTTTTCTACGGCATGCCTGGTGAGTTCGCTGGCATGTCCGGTATATTCGGTAAATGAAACCGTTAGAAGATATCCTTTTTCTTGGCATACATCTTCAATCATCTTGGGAATCTTTCTTTTCGACCCGGCGCCGGATACAGGATTTATTATCGCCTGTACTTTATATTTCTTATTATTCATTCTATCAAGATATGATCTGCTCAGGAGGCGTATGGAAATAAATTTGTATGATTTATTTCCATACGCCTCCTTAATTCCTTATTTATAATTCAAAAAAAAAGACAAAAATAATGCTTTTATAAAACTTTTAAAGCATATAGGGACGTATAAATTATTTTTTTACTACTTTTGCGGCTGGATTTACCGGATCAACGTTAATTAACGTTTATGGCAAGAAATCCCGATTCATTGGTGAAAAATATACACGCTAAAAAATACTCTCTTCTTATAATATGAGACTTTTACAAGAAAAACTATCCAAGTACGACGCTCCGCAAAAAGCAATGGCAGCAGGAATATACCCCTATTTTCGTATGATTGAAAGCGACCAGGACACTGAAGTTCAAATTGACGGGAAAAGGGTTTTAATGTTCGGTTCAAACTCTTACCTGGGTTTGACGAACCATCCGAAAGTGAAGGAAGCGGCTATTGAAGCGATTAAAAAATATGGTACCGGTTGCGCCGGTTCGCGTTTTCTGAACGGAACGTTAGATATCCATATTCAGCTTGAAAAGCGTTTGGCAGACTTTGTTGGAAAAGAAGACGCTATCGTTTATTCTACTGGATTTCAGGTTAATTTAGGCGTTGTCTCTTGCATTACCGGACGTGAAGATTATATTCTGTGGGACGAATTAGACCATGCTTCCATCATAGAAGGTCACCGTCTTTCTTATTCAAATAAGCTTAAATTTAAGCATAACGATATGGCTTCTCTGGAGAAACAGCTCCAAAAATGCGAGCCGGACAAAATAAAGCTTATCGTCGTAGACGGCGTATTCAGTATGGAAGGAGATATAGCCAACCTTCCTGATATTGTAGCTCTGAGCAAAAAATATAATGCCAGCCTGATGGTAGACGAGGCGCATGGTATTGGCGTACTGGGTAAACAGGGACGCGGAACATGCGATCATTTCGGCGTTTCACAGGATGTAGACCTTATCATGGGCACATTCAGTAAATCATTTGCTTCGATAGGCGGTTTTATCGCTTCGGATAAAGATACGACTAATTACCTTCGTCATCATTCCCGTTCGTATATCTTTAGCGCCAGCAACACGCCGGGAGCGACGGCGGCCGTTGACGCCGCTCTTGATATTATGCTCAAAGAACCCGAACGTATTGAACATTTATGGAAACTGGTAAATTATGCATTGGAAGGATTCCGTACTATGGGATGTGAAATCGGACATACGGCCACCCCTATTATCCCGTTATTTATACGCGATAACGACTTAACATTCCTTATTGTACGCGAATTATTCGACGCCGGCGTATTTGTCAATCCGGTGGTAGCGCCCGCCGTAGCGCCGCAAGATACGTTAATCCGTTTTTCATTAATGGCTACTCACACGCAAAAACAACTGGATTATGCGCTTGAGGCGATCCGGAAAATATTTAAAAAACATCATTTGATTCCCTGATAAATTCTTTTTATAAAAGATTGAGTCGTATAGAAAATCTGCGTACATCCGTCTAATCCAACGTCGTCCGGGCGCTTTTGAGACAGTCTCTTTTTTTTGTTCGGATACGCGCATCTGCAAATAATTAGTTACTTTTGTAATATTTTAGTTTTTTAGAGCAAACTATACCTGTCAGAAATGGATTTCAAATTAAATAAAGGAAGTTGCTGCATGAAACGAAAAGGATGCAGTAAAATACAAAATAATAAACTAAATACATACGACTGGCTTTGCAATATGCCAGATGCTGAAAATGTAACCGATTATGTAGAGGTGCAATTTAAGAATACCCGGAAAGGTTACTTCTTAAACAACGCAAAAATACCGCTGGAAAAAGGAGACGTAGCGGCCGTTGAAGCCAGTCCCGGACATGATATAGGAACTGTAACGCTAACAGGCAAATTAGTTCTTTTACAAATGAAAAAGAATAATATCCGTACCGAAGGTATAGAGCCTAAACGTATCTATCGGAAAGCAAAACCTGCCGACCTGGAAAAATATGAGGAGGCTAAGGCTAAAGAACACGAAACCATGATACGTTCACGGCAAATTGCTGCAGAGCTGGGGCTGAATATGAAAATAGGGGACGTTGAATATCAGGGAGATGGAAACAAAGCTATTTTTTATTATATCGCCGATGAGCGGGTAGACTTTCGTCAACTCATCAAAGTGCTTGCCGAAACATTCCGGGTGCGGATAGAAATGAAACAGATAGGGGCGCGACAGGAAGCCGGCCGGATTGGCGGAATTGGTCCGTGCGGACGCGAGTTATGCTGTTCAAGCTGGATGACAAGCTTTATATCCGTTTCTACCGGCGCAGCCCGCTACCAGGATATTTCCATGAATCCGCAAAAACTGGCCGGACAGTGCGCCAAACTTAAATGTTGTATCAATTATGAAGTGGATGCTTATGTAGAAGCGCAGAAACAGTTGCCTTCGCGCGAAATTGTTTTGGAAACGAAAGATACCAGTTACTATCATTTTAAAACGGATATCTTCAAACGCGAGATAACGTACTCAACGGATAAAACGTTTGCGGCCAACTTACTCACCATTCCGGCTAAACGGGTTTTCGACATTATTAATATGAATAAAAACGGCAGTAAACCCATATCGCTGGAAGCCGACGAGAAGCCGCAACCTCTTAAACGCGATTCGCATGATATCCTCGGACAGGAGAGTCTTACCCGTTTTGACAACCAGGCTTCTAAAAAGAAAAAGAAAAAAAAGAAACATCCGTCAGCCGGCGCTTCTCCCGAAAATTCAAACCAAAAACAAAAAAGTAAAAGCGATAAGACCGTAAATAATGGGAAATCTTAGTCAAAGACTTATTTGTAAGGCAAAGGGGAGTGTTGTTTTTTTTATGTGCCTTTTTCTCTTTTCCTGTGGAAAAAATCAGACTGTATACAATCAATATCAAACCATTGAACATTCCACATGGGAGAAAAACAAAGAATATTATTTTACTTTTCAAATAGACGATACGACCATTCCTTATCATATTACGCTTGAAATAAGAAACAACAACCTGTATCCCTATCAAAATCTATGGCTCTTTTTAGACGAAGAGTCTCCCGCCGGTCTTATGGTTCGGGATACGATGGAATATATGCTGGCTGACGATTTTGGTAAATGGCTTGGAAGCGGCATTTCACTCTTTCAAACAAGTTTTCCGATAAAAACAAACTACCTTTTTAGCAAGACGGGACGTTATACGTTTGGTTTCCGGCAAGGTATGCGAAGCGATACATTAAGAGGGATACAGGAAATAGGCTTGCGAATTGAAAAAGCGGGTTCGTAAATCATTATCTTTCTTTACGGGTTGCGTCTATACGAAGGAAAACAAACAGCAGAATAGTAAATCCCCACAGAGATGAACCGCCATAACTGAAGAACGGTAAGGGAATGCCTATCACAGGCGTAATGCCTATCACCATTCCTATATTGATTAATAAGTGAAAAAAGAAAATAGAGGCTACGCAATAGCCATAAATACGTCCGAAGATTGTTTTCTGCTTTTCGGATAACATAATAAGCCGCACAATCAAAACGGTAAATAAAATCAATACGCCTGTAGAACCTGCAAAGCCCTGCTCCTCTCCTACCGTACAAAATATAAAGTCTGTATCCTGTTCGGGCACATATTTTAATTTGGTTTGCGTGCCATTTAGAAAACCTTTCCCCAGTAAGCCGCCCGATCCTATGGCAATTATCGACTGGTTAACATTATATCCGGCTCCACTCGGATCGTCTTCCAGTCCAAGGGAAACTTTGATGCGCATTTGCTGGTGCGGTTCCAATACCTCGTCAAAAACATAATCGACAGAAAACAAAAAACCAACCGAAAGCAAAGCAAACAGACATATCACGATATAATGCCACACCCACTGTTTGACAGACAAGAAAATAAGATAACAACAGGATATGCCGATCAATCCCATAGTAACCAGCGCCCAATTTACCGGAATAAACAACGATACGATATAAGCGCTGAAACAGGCGGCAACTGTGATTGCCAATAAAATTTTCACCTGCAAATTATTTCGCTGATAGATAACAATTGCCGTTAACAATAGGGTAATAGCCTGAATAATACACAAAACGATCAATTCGCCCAATGGAGTTACTCCTATCATGACGTCTGAATACTTCAAACTGATAACAAAAAACGCTACGGCGGAAATACCGGCAGACAGTATATATCCCGACATGCCTTCTCTGTATAAAACCAAAAAGAATGCCAGATAGACCAGGGCCGAACCTGTTTCCTTTTGAAGCAAAATACAAAGCATGGGGAAAAAGATAATGACCAGACACAATCCAAAGTTCTTACATGATCCTAATTTAAACCCGTATAAACTCATAAATTTAGCCAACGCCAAGGCTGTGGCAAATTTAGCAAATTCGGCCGGTTGTATTCGCAGCGAACCTATTACCAGCCAGGAACGGGAGCCTTTTATGTCGGGCGCCAAAAAAATTGTAACAATCAATAATACAATGATAGCGCCATATATAAGATAGCCAAACACACTGTAAAAATCGGCGTCGAGCATCAGGATAACAAAGATAAGAAGGAAAGAAAGCCCTATCCATATCAATTGAGAACCCGGACGGCCTCCTCCGGGCAGGGCAAACAAACCTGTATCGTATTCATAACTGGCGCCGCATATACTGAGCCAGCCTCCCGCTACCATAACGATGTACAGCAAGACGATTATCCAGTCTATATTTTTCCATATACTTGTTTTTCTATAATACATTTTTGGGTAATATGACCATATTTATAATCGATTCTTCCAGATATTGATCGCTATCCTGAATCGTTCCTTTCAGGTATTTTTGCAGCATCAGTTTAGCTATTGGCACAGCATAAGTAGCTCCGAAACCTGCATTTTCCACAAATACGGAAATAGCTACCTGCGGATTCTCATACGGAGCAAATCCCATAAAGAGGGAATGGTCTTTCCCGTGCGGGTTTTCCGAGGTGCCCGTTTTACCGCAAACGGCTATATCGGGTAGCGCTGCCCTGCGGCATGTTCCGCCTGTAACGGCGTTTCGCATGCCTTCGGCCAAATAGGCGTAATGATTTGCATCAATTGTAGGACGGCGCTTTTCCGTATAAATAGACGCTAACTGGCCATTTTCAACCGATTTTACTATATGGGGGGTATAAAAATAGCCCCTGTTAGCAATCGACGCCGCAAGGTTACATATTTGAAGAGGGGTGGTTAATACTTC
>JAIRYL010000200.1 GCA_031267775.1 Tannerellaceae bacterium | reverse complement strand
GAATAAAAAAAAATAGCCGCCCGGGTATAGCCGGGCGGCTTATTGGAATAATCAAGATTAGCAGGCAAAAAAGAAAGAAGAACAGATAATCATGGGGAAAATAACACAATTAACAAAATTGGAATTTATCGAAAAGGTTGCCGATTACGAGGCTAATCCCGGCGAATGGAAATATAAAGGAGAAAAACCCTGTATTGTTGATTTTTATGCCGACTGGTGCGGGCCGAGCCGAATGATTGCGCCCATACTGGATCAACTGGCAGAAGAATACGCGGGAAAAATCAATATTTATAAAGTAAATATCGACGAGGAGGAAGAATTGACGTCTGATTTTGGTATTCATAATATCCCTTCGCTGTTATTCTGTCCTCTGGATAAACGTCCTAAAATGGCCCGAGGAAATATGAGTAAATCCGACTTTAAAAAGGCCATTGACGAGACGCTTTTTTAAAACTACCCTTCGCTGCGACGGATTTACGTATGTTAACTTGTTTTTGCAGGATAGAGAGAGCCTAAATGAAATTAGTTTTTTACTTTTGGGAAATTTTGAAAACAATAATGAATAGCTAATCATGAAGAAAAACATTTTTGAACTGGACATTGAACAGTTAAAAGAGATTGCCAAAGCATTAGAAAGCCAGGTGGCGGAAGGCCTCGGCAAAGAAAATCAGGAGGTACAATGCATACCAACGTTTATCAGCCCTAAAGCCGGGGCGGAAGGTAAATCGCTTGTTTTGGACTTGGGGGGTACAAATTACAGGGTAGCCACTGTAGATTTTTCAAAGGGTAAAACGAATATCCGTCCTGAAAATGGCTGGAAGAAAGATCTTTCAATTATGAAGAAGCCCGGATTTACAGAAGAGCTTCTTTATAAAGAACAAGGCGATCCTATCATGGAGATCAAGCTCGACGAGCCTATGCCTATCGGTTATTGCTTTTCTTATCCCGCCGCGTCTTTGCCCAATGGCGACGCTACGCTGCTTCGCTGGACAAAAGGGGTAAATATACCTGAAATGATAGATAAACCGATAGGCGAATCGCTGGTTAACTATCTTAATAATAAAGCCGGAAAAGAGCAATTTACGAAAGCGAACGTAATTAACGATACGGTAGCCAGCCTTTTTGCCGGCCTGACTCGCAGCGATTACGACGCCTATATTGGCCTTATTGTTGGCACGGGCACCAATATGGCTACCTTTATAGATGCAGAGAAGATAACAAAACTGGAAGGAAAAGCGAGTTCCTTCGGTTTATTACCCGTTAATTTGGAATCGGGAAACTTTGATCCTCCTCATCTGACAGATATTGACGCAATAGTAGACGCCTGTTCGGGTACTTTCGGGACTCAACGATTTGAGAAAGCCGTATCGGGTATGTATCTGGGCGAAATACTGAAGGCTGTATTTCCGTTTGACGAATTTGAAGAAAAGTTCGACGCTCAAAAGCTGACCAATATAATGGGTTATCCTGATATTCACAAAGAAAAGTATGTATGCGTTGCCCGTTGGATTTATGAAAGATCGGCTAAACTGGTGGCAGCTTCGTTAGCCGGCCTTGTTTTGGTACTGAAATCGCATACTAGCTCCATTAAACGGATTCGCCTGATAGCCGAAGGCAGCTTATTCTGGAGCGAAGACCGTAAAGGCGTGGATTATAAAGATATCGTTATAGTAGAACTGCATAAATTATTGGAAAGCTTTGGGTATAAAGACGTAAAAGTGGATATCCATCATATAAGCAATGCCAATCTGATTGGTTCTGCCATCGCCGCATTGTCATAATTCGTTCTAAATAAAATCATTATTGAATCCCCTTGAATCTTTTTCAAAAGATTTGCGGGGATTTGTTATTTTTGCAGTTTAATTATTGAAAACAGTAGATGACAGAAGATGAACTTATACTGGTACTTTCCGGGCGCCGTATCTTTGGATGGAAATTTCATGTTTATTCGGCCATACCAACCGAAAGCGGGAGTTTACAAATAGTAGGTACTCCTACGGCTAAACAGGAAGAAGCAAGGGGAGCATCGAAAGAAGTAGTGCAAATGATAACGCAGGTAGCGGAAATTTCGGACCAAGCCTTGATGAAAGCTTACTCAAAAAAGAAAACAATCCGCGAATTTGAAAAGGATATTACCGAAGATTTGCTTGAGCGGTATATCCGCCCGCGCATACAAACAGCGAATACCAAAATTATAGAACTGGCTAAAAAAACAGATTTACAGTTGTTTTTTCGCGAAGAACTGAAAAATAATATTCTTTATGAACGAAATCGTTTGCTTATTCTTCCAACGTCGACCAAATGTTTATTTAATTTCATCAAAGATGAAAACGGATTGAGATATTTTATTTCTCTCACAAACAGCGGACGGGAAATATCTTTGCAAACCAAACCAGCCGTCGTTATCTCGGAAAAACCCGCTATTGCTTTAATTAGAAATGAAATACATTTTATTGAAAATATAGAATCGAAGAAATTGACGCCTTTTTTTACGAAAGAATCTATCCTTGTGCCAGCCCAATCCGAAGAAGTATATTTGAGAAATTTTGTATTGAAAACAATGTTGGAATATAAGGTAAAAATACAAGGTATTCCAATGAAAGAAATAGAGCCAACCCGAAAAGCATTCTTGTCTCTTGAACGAGACCTGAATCAGGAATTGGTATTATTATTGTCTTTTCAATACAATAATAAACGAATATTTCCCGACAGTAAGAAAACTAAAATAGCGCTGCTGGAAAAAAATGCAACCGGAAATCCGGAAATATGCTGGTATGACAGAGATTTGAAATGGGAGTCTGAATTAATAAACCTGTTAAAGAAAGAGGGCCTTACATCGAAGGGAGGCAATCATTTTTATTCTTCGAAAAGCAGTCATTCTTATGAATTAATAGAATGGTTGAATAATCATGAATACATTATAAAACAACATTTTACCTTAGGTCAATACCTGATACAAAACTATTTTACCGGACAATTAAATATACAGTCTGAATTGAGCGATAAAATAGACTGGTTCGAATTAGATATCAATGTGATTGTAGGTAATTTTAAGATACCATTCAAACGTTTTAGAAAACATATACTTACCGAAAATAAAGAGTTTATTTTACCGGATAAAACGGTTGTTATCCTTCCTGACGAATGGTTTGAAAAGTACCGTGAATTATTCATGTTTGGAAATGAAGATGAGAAAGGATTTCGTATTAAGAAAATACACGCGCCTGTAATAGAACATGTATTGAATGGACAACTATCTGAAAAACATGAAAGCAAGATAAATAATGTTTTACAGACTTCGACTGAAAAACCGCTTATTCCGACACATACAAAAGCAACCTTGAGGCCCTATCAAAAGGAAGGTTTTTATTGGCTTGTTCATCTGTATGAAAATAATATGGGGGGCTGTCTGGCAGATGATATGGGACTTGGGAAAACATTACAGACGATTACGCTTCTTCAATATATTTATGAAAACCCGGAACAAAAGCAAGGGACAGGCGCTAAGGAACGTTTGTCATTATTTGATACCGACGCTTCATTACTTCCGGCTACTTTGGTAGTGGCGCCTACTTCGTTATTACATAACTGGAAAAATGAATTGCGCCGGTTTGCCCCCGAACTCAGCCTGTTTGTTTATGCAGGATATGAAAGACAGCGCATTAAGGATGTTAACGAGATATTCAATAATTATCAGGTTGTAATAACTTCTTACGGTATTATGCGAAACGATATCGACCATTTTCGGGCATATCCATTTACTCTGATTATATTGGACGAAAGCCAAAATATAAAGAATACGGAATCGTTAATGTATCAATCAGCCAGTCAGCTCATTTCTGCCCATAAGCTTGTTTTGACCGGAACGCCTATTGAAAATTCGCTCGAAGACTTATGGGCGCAGTTTAATTTTATCAATGAAGGTTTATTAGGCAATTTGTATTCTTTTAAAAAAGAATTTATCCAGCCAATCGTAAAAGAGAAGAACGAAGACCGGGAACAAATGCTTAAAAGATTAATATCCCCCTTCTTGCTCAGGCGTACGAAAGAAGAGGTGACGCCCGAACTCCCCCCGTTATTGCAAGAGATTATTTATTGCGATATGACTGATAAACAGAAAGATATTTATGAAACAGAGAAAAACAGGATTCGTAACGTCTTGATTGAAGCCAAAGAGCATCCCGAACGGCCTAAAAATACGTTTATTGCATTGGAAGGGTTGAATAAATTGCGGCAATTATCGTGTCATCCACAGCTTATCGATCAATCTTATGAAGGAGAATCCGGTAAGTTTGAGCAGATAATCATGTCGTTTGAAAATCTAAAGGCAAGCAAGCATAAAGTGTTGATATTTTCTTCTTATGTACGACATTTGGAGTTATTGGCCAAAAAATTTGACGAGGAAGGCTGGTTATATGCTATGCTTACCGGCGATACGCAAAGGAGAGAAGAAGAAATAAATCGATTTATTTGCGATAATGACGTTTATTGCTTCCTTATTTCTCTGAAAGCCGGTTCAACAGGTTTGAATCTGACGGTAGCCGATTATGTTTTTATAATTGATCCCTGGTGGAATCCTGCAGCAGAAATGCAGGCATTAAGCCGTGCGCACCGTATTGGACAGGATAAACCGGTTATTGCATACCGTTTTGTATCCAGCGAAACGATAGAAGAGAAAATTATTCAGTTACAAGAATCTAAAACGGCTCTCTTTGAGACATTTATTAATACGAATAATCCGTTTGCCACTATGGATTGGCAAGAAATAGAAGAACTGTTTGATTAATCTGCACCCCTGTAAACGGCGTAAAGTATATTGAAAGAAATCTGACAATGTTTTTATTTTATTAACTATTCAAATAGTATCATATCTTTTTTTTTCGTATAAAAAGCCATATATTGTCACGTAATTCATTGTTTACTCCTTACAAATATGGCGGTTTATAATAATATTTTTAAAATTAAACATAACAATCTGCTTCCCGATAAAGGCAGTATTCTTATATCGGAGCCATTCTTGCAGGACGCCTATTTTCAGCGCTCGGTTGTTTTGTTGGTTGAGCATAATACGAATGGGTCTATGGGGTTTGTATTAAATAAGAAAACCAATCTGATAGTAAACGATTTCTTTTCCGGACTGGAAGATCTATCCGGGATACCGATTTATTTGGGTGGACCCATAAGTTTTAACCGGCTTTTTTTTATCCATACGCTGGAAGAAATCATACCGGATTCTGTTAAGATAACAGACGGATTATATTTTGACGGTGATTTTGACGCATTGAAACAGTATATTATAGCTGGAAATTCTATTAAAGGAAAAGTAAAGTTTTTCCTTGGTTATTCAGGATGGACGAAAGGTCAATTAGGTTTTGAAATAAAGGAAGATTCGTGGATGGTCAGTCAGTCGGCTGCCAATAATATTATGCTTGCCGAAGGAGAGTTATTTTGGAAACGTTCATTAGAAGTGTTAGGAAATCAGTATAAAGCCTGGTTAAATTTCCCTAAAGATCCACATTTGAATTAATATGTTTGGCTTATTCCTGACGGAATAACGGCGCGGGGGTATACGCTACTCATCATTACTTCTTAATCAGAAGCGACGTATTGATCCGCAAATATGCGCCGACAGAAAAACTGGTGGAGGCTTTTTTGCTGAAGCTACCTTCGGGCGTATGGGCTGTTGTGGATAAATGCCGGAAAACATCAAGATCGAAACAGAACGACATACCCTTGGCGAAACTTCGGGAATACTCGATACCGAGCGCGAGCATGCGGGGATTTTTGAAGGTAAGGTTGCTTTCAGAGGTAGAGACCGCTCCGTAAAAGGGGTTTCCCAGTATGGAAATAAATTTGTCGCATTGCCAGAAAGCGGCGTCTATACTGAAATCGGCAATGTTGGCCAACAAGCGGGTATAGAATCCCTTTCCGTTATCGAACAGCCATAAGTTGCCTGCCTGCTGATAATAACCTGTCGCATCAAATTCTACATTTATATTTTTCAGTTTGCCTCTGTTTATATTCCAAATGGCTCCAAGTCCTACAGCTCCGTTCGTAAGCGTTTGTACAGAGTTTGTTTTAATGGTGTCGATCTCTCCGCCCCGATGCTGAGCTACTGCCTGTACGGGAGAATAGAAGTGAACGGCAGCATTTTCCGCATTGTATTTGATGCGCGAAGACAGTCCTACCACAAAAGATTCCTGATGCGTATCCATATTGAATATGAAACTCTGCCAGTTTACCCAGGCGTCTGCATTGACAAGCCTCGAGTGGTAAAGCAACTGTAGTCCCGTTTCAGGATCAGCCATCAGGTTTAGTTCAGGATTGTAAAGCGGTTCTATCAGGCGATGGTTAGCTCCGCCATAGATATCTCCGAAAATCAACTGTAGATGATCAAACAGTTTGAGTTGCGCTTGCAGGTAAGGGAGCGCGTGGAAACCATCCTGGTATTGAATCCCTTTCCACCGGGCAATATCCTGGTAAGCATAGTTTGGATATTTGTTTACACCCCAGAAATGTAACAGATGAACCCCGGCTTCCAAGCGGAGTATATCAAGCGGTTGGCAGGTCAGTTTAAGTTGCGCCCAAAAACCCGGGAGGGTGTATCCTTTCAGGAAATCGCCGTCGAATTCATTGTTTCTAAAGAAATTCAAATTATTGAACGCTATGCGTAATTCGTTTGTTTGTTCCGGGTCTATATTGTAATCGGTATTGAAGACCCTTTCATTGATTTGTGCCTGTAATGGTTTGGATATTAACAGGAGAAGACAGAAGGTAAGGGATATTCTGCAGAATAAAGTATATTTTCTTATTGCCATGAGGTTTTTATTTTGTACAAACGTACGGAAAATTGGGCTATTCATAAACAAAAAAGAGGCAATCTCTTCATGAGACGCCTCTATCATAACGCGGTTAAAAATACTCTTAACTTAACGTTTGGGACTTGCTTCTTTAACAACCATCTGACGACCTTCGTATTCAGCGCCGTTTAATTCTTCGATTGCCGTTCTGGCTTCTGCTTCATTAGGAAGTTCGGCAAATGCAAAACCTTTTGACCTGTTTGTATCACGATCGATAATTAATTTTACGGAGTCGACTGTTCCGTACTCTTCCAAAATTTGTTGTAATTCTGATTCTCTAACCCGATAGTTCAGGTTACCAATGTAAATGTTCATAAAAAAAATAATAAGTAAATAAATTAAATAAACTATTAAACAAGTAGAATTCAGGTTCGTTTATTTCTTCATGAACATAATACAAAAAAAATGATACAAGAGAAAGAACAAATAGAATATCAATTGTTTGAATAACACTACAAAGAAAGACATAATAATTGGATTTCCAAGTAAAAATATTTTTATTTTTATTATTTTTGTTTATTCTCAAAAAGATTACATCATGAAAGCGCATAAACTTTACTGTATAGGCCATATTACATTAGATAAAATAGTAACTCCCAAGCAAACAGTACATATGCCGGGAGGTACGGCCTTTTATTTTTCCAAGGCGATTAACAATTTTGAAGATATTGATTTTTCATTATTGACCGCTGTTGGCGAGTCTGAGATGCACGAAGTGGATAAGCTGCGTGCAACAGGGATAGATATATCCGTGATTCCAAGCAGACATTCGGTTTGTTTTGAAAATATTTACGGCGAAAACCAAGATAATCGAACGCAGCGCGTTTCGGCTGAAGCAGATCCTTTTACTGTTGATTATCTGAAAGATATAAAAGCGTCTTATATTTTGTTAGGTTCTTTACTTGCTAACGACTTTTCGCTGGAAGTTTTAAAGTATTTGTCGGAAAAAAGCCTGATAGCAATCGATGTGCAGGGATTTTTGCGTGAAGTGCGCGACGGGAACGTATATGCCGTTGACTGGAAAGATAAGTTGGAGGCATTGAAATATATTCATGTATTGAAAGCTAACGAACATGAAATGGAAGTATTAACCGGTTTTTCCGATGTGAAAAGCGCCGCAAAACAGTTATATGACTGGGGGGTAAAGGAGGCGCTGATTACGCTGGGCAGCTTGGGTTCTGTTATTTACGATGGAAATACATATTATAAAATACCGGCGTATAAACCGAAAGAGGCCGTTGACGCTACGGGTTGCGGCGATACGTATGTTACCGGTTATCTGTACAGGAGAGCTAAAGGAGATGATATAGAGAAATCAGGACAGTTTGCCGCAGCCATGTCTACATTGAAATTAGAACGTTCCGGGCCTTTCAGCGGAAGCAAAGAAGATATTATTCAATGTATGCGAACAGCCGAACAGCGACTACCGGTTATAGACTCAATGGAGGAAATCGATCGTACTGAGCAAGTTCATGCAAGTTGCCGGCAAGAAAAGCGTGAAATGACAGGAAATATCTAATCTTTTTATATTATTTTTGCAACTAATCTTTTATTTGTCGTTAAACATGGCGCATACCCACAATCACACCCATTCTCATGGAGAAGATAGCGCCGGAAATATCCGGATAGCCTTTTTCATGAATTTGTTTTTTGCAATCATTGAATTGATAGGCGGATTATTCACCAATAGCGTGGCTATACTTTCCGACGCGCTGCACGATTTTGGCGATTCCATATCATTAGGCATAGCCTGGTATTTGCAAAAGTTTTCCGAAAAAAGAAGAGATAAGTATTACTCCTATGGCTATAAACGCTTTTCCCTGTTAGGCGCTCTTTTTATTTCAATCATCCTGTTGATCGGTTCCATATTTGTGATTGAAGAATGTATCAAGCGTTTAGCCGAACCTCAAATTCCTAATGCGCAAGGAATGTTTGCGCTTGCCATATTTGGTATTGCTATAAACGGAGTGGCGGTATTACGGCTGAAAAAAGGCTCGAGTATAAACGAACGGGCTGTTTCGCTCCACATGATGGAAGATGTTTTAGGCTGGATAGCCGTATTTATCGTCAGTTTCGTGATGATGTTTGTCGATATGCCTATCCTCGACCCGTTATTATCTATCGGTATCAGTATCTGGATATTAACCAATATCTATAAGAACCTGCGCGATACATTCCATATCTTACTGCAACAAGTACCGCAAAATGTAGATTTAGAAGATCGGAAGAGCACACGTCTGAACTCCAGTCACCCTAGAGAATCGC
>JAIRYL010000139.1 GCA_031267775.1 Tannerellaceae bacterium | reverse complement strand
GATGTAACTTTGACAATCTTAAATATTGAATTTGAAATACGATCATTATGTACAAAAAAGAAGAGTATCGGGAAACAGAGAAGATGTTTGACCTGATATCCGGTAATTATTCCATGCTGCTGGTGATGAGCCGGTTTGGAATTGAACCGGGGTTTGATGAAAAAACAATTTGGGAAGTTTGCCGGCAAAACGGGGTGGATTGCAGCACGTTTCTAACGGTAGTTAATTTTCTTATCCGGAAAAGGGATGTTCCTGTAGAAAATATAAACAAATGTATTTTGCTGGAGCATTTGATTGTTTATCTTCATAACGGGCACAATTATTTTCTGGAGTTTCGGTTGCCTCATCTCCGGCGCAAATTAACGGAGGCGATACAGGGCGATTGCCCGAAAGACGTGGCGTTTGCCATTACCAAATTCTTTGACGAATATGCCGGCGAAGTAGATAAACACATGATGTACGAAGAAAAAACCGTATTCCCCTATGTGCGGAATCTGTTGAAAGGCAATAAGAATCCGAAATACAATATTTCTATTTTCCACAAAAGGCATGACCAGATAGAATTAAAGATTACGGAACTGAAATATCTTTTGCTTAAATATTATCCGGGAAAAGGGAGTAATTTGTTCAACAGTGTTTTATTTGACATTTTTAGCACGGAAAAAGACCTGGCTACGCATAATCAAATAGAGAATTATCTTTTTACGCCGGCCATTTTGGAGCTGGAAAAACAGTTGTAACGGATGAATGTGAACTTTAAAATAGCTATTGCCGAAATATCCGGCATTATCCGTTCGGGCGTGGGGGTGCAGTTGCGGAAATTAGCCGGATTTCATTTGCAGATTATAGAAATAGATCATGGCGAACGGCTGTACGAGGCCATACGTTTGAACAAGCCGGATATACTTATTATTAATCCTACGCTGCTGGCGGGGCAGGCGCTGCATCAGTTGAAGGAAGAAACAGGGACTCTTTCGATGAAGTGTATGGCTCTTTTATACAGTTTGATAGATAAAAACCAGCTCCTTTATTACGACGAGCAGATTACGATTTATGATACCCTGGACGGGCTGAAACAAAAACTGGAACGCTTTAGCCTGCAGGAAACGGAGGATATAAAGGAGGATGACGAACAGCAGATACTCAGTATCCGCGAGAAGGAGATTGTAGTTTGCGTGGTAAAGGGCATGACCAACCGCGAAATAGCCGACGCGCTGTATTTATCTGCGCATACCGTAATTACCCACCGGCGGAATATTGCCCGGAAGCTTCAAATACACAGCGCCAGCGGCCTGACGGTTTATGCCATTGTAAACAAGCTGGTAGAATTAAGCGATATTGGGAAAAAGTAAAATGGATAAACAGGCTAACCCGAAATGGAATCTTTCAGCACAAGGATTCCTTCCGGCCCCATATTAAACAGTAAATCAAGGATACTCAAATTAGGCAAAAATCCCCATTTCCTGCTGAAAACCTGATAGTATGGCTTTGGGCGGAAGGAGTCGTCCTTACCCGGACGCCGGGGGCGGATCAGTTGGCGAAAGTCGTTTTCTACTTCGGGCTGATAGGTTTGCGTATAGCATATCAACGGGCGTAAATCCAGCAGATGGCATATCAGTTGGCGCAGCAGCTCGTTAAAATCGAACAGGAAATCATATTTCTTTTCGTAGAAAGGAGCAAAGCTATCCTGGTAATACTCAAAAAAAGGACTCATATTATAGGCGGATATGAGGGCGTTCCAGTGTAAGCGCCGCCAGTTTCCATGATCGGATATGCGGATATCTTTTGTCAGGCATTTGAGCGTATCCGGTTTTTCCAGGGGGACGGATAAAGACAGGGGGCCGTTGGCTCCGGCAATGATGCAGCGGTTACGGTAGGTTTGCTTCGGATAATTTTCGGCGGTTTCCAGGCAGACGTCTGCAAACTGATACATCTTGCAGTATTGCTGTACAGGGCCGGCATAGGCGACGGAAAGATAAATCATAAATCATAAATCATAAAGCGTTAAACCAGCGAAACCAAACCTTGCCTGTAATATGATCGGCCGGGATAAAACCTACATGGCGCGAGTCTATGGCGTCTGCCGTATTGTCTGAAAGCGCCCAGTAATAATCCTTGCTGAAGGTAAACGTTGTAACCTCTTTTCCATCGATGAAAAGCCGCCTGTTTGGAAAGGTTACCTCCTGCGCCGATTCGGCGCGTATCGCTTCTCTGCCGGCTGTAAGAAAACCCTGGTTTAACCGGTATGTCTCTCCCTTTTGAGGAACCACAAGCACATAATTGTCCGCCTTTTCTCTTGCAAACAGCCTGTTTGCTTTCTCGTTCATTTCTTCCCTTATCTGGTATTCTTCAAAAGGGGTGAGGATAAATACCGGGTCTTCTCCGGCTTCTTGCGGCTCCCTGACGGGGATGTTCATTTTGGCCAGTAACGTTACAAAAGACTCTTCGATTTCGCGGGATACCGTATAGGAGGCAAGGCTTTGCGGCGACCGGGGATATAATACGCCGTTGATGGTATATCCCGCATAACCCACGTGTATCGTATCGCCGGGAAGCGCCACGCAACGGCTGACAATAAGAGGCGTATGATCTTTGTCGCGCTGTAAAGGACTTTTAAAAAGGATGATATCATTCCGCTTCAGGCGTTTTGTTACAAATAACTTGTTTGCCAACACATAATCGCCCCTGTACAGCGCTTTTTCCATGGCATGGGTGGAAATACGGTATGAACCGATACAAAAATGACGGATAAGTAATACCATACAAACAATACCGGCAAAGATCAACCCCGCCCTCCGTCCCTTGTTCAGGGGTATTGAAAGATACGTTGTTATGGCGCGGCTACCCGGCATCAGTTATGTACGATGGTAAACAGGCGGTTCCAGCGGAGTTTCCCGTCGAGCCAGCCCCGGTCTTTATCTATGGAAAGCCAGATAAGGATGGGTTTGCCCACTATATGATCTTCGGGTACAAATCCCCACGAACGGCTGTCGGCGCTGTTGTGCCGGTTGTCTCCCATCATCCAGTAATAATCATACCTGAAGGTGTACGTCGTCTCTTCCTTTCCGTTAATCAGTATCTTCCCTCCGGTTTCTTCCAGCGTATTATTTTCATAATTCCGGATACAGCGGCTGTAAAGCCCCATATTTTGCTCGTTCAGCTCTATGGTAGCTCCTTTCTTCGGAATCCATAAAGGCCCGTAATTATCCCGCGACCAGCCGGTGGGGTAATCTACCGGATACGTAGAATCGCCTCCGCCAAACAAATCCGGCTCAATCAGCGCCTTCTTTATGTTAGGAAATTTTTCGGCTGTTTCCTTTCCTTTTTGCGTAAGCGGAAAATGGTACACCGGATTATATTGCCCCGAAGCGTTGGGCGTAAAGCCCAGGAAAGATAAGATCTGTTCAGAGGCCAGTTTGCGGTCGTCTTTACTTACGTCCATCAGCCTGAACTGCGCTTCCGTAATAGCAGAGCCGTCTGTCTCTACAAAGTAATTAAACTGCATCATCTCCGGATTTTCAGAAGCTGCGCCATCTATATACAACTGATTATTTACAATTAATAACGTGTCTCCCGGCATTCCCACGCAGCGTTTTACATAATTCTCCCGTTTGTCTACCGGCCGGTAGATAACATCTCCGTACGTAGCCTTGTCCAGCAGGATACGCTGTCGGCCATATATTTTTGTCAGGGTATAATAATCCGGGTTCTGCACTTTTAAAGCAACGGTATCCCCGGCAGGGAAATTAAACACAACAATATCGTTTCGCTTAACCTTTCCCAGTCCGGCTACCCGTTTGTAGCCCCATTCGGGCCAGTCAACGTATGATTTGGTATTAATAAAGGGAAACGTATTATGCGCCAGCGGAAAGGATAAGGGCGTATTGGGCACGCGCGGGCCGTAGCTCAGCTTGTTTACAAACAAATAATCGCCCACCAGCAGCGATTTCTCCAGGGAGGAGCTGGGTATCTGATAATTCTGAAAAACAAACAGATTAATAAAGTAAACGGCTATCAGGGCAAACAGTATATCGTCTACCCATTCCAGTACGCGGCGGACGGAAGGGTTTTCAGACTTCTTCCATCCGGACCAGGGGATAAATTTTGTAAGGAAAATATCGGCCCATACAACGAGTCCCAAAAGCAACCATGCATTCTGCATCCAAACAGTAAACAACAGGTGTATCAGCGCCCAGACGCCAAACTTGATCCATTGTTTTTCAGGAATTTTTTTAAATGTAATCATACATAAATATTATTAGTCTAAAATTTTATAAGGTAAGCATATCGTCCATTCCCAGGAAACAACCTTTCTTTCCGGCCGTAAATTCGGCGGCAATAACAGCGCCCAGCGCCAAACCGTCCCGGCTTTTTGCCTCATGCCTGATGCTCACGAAATCAACGTCCGACTCGTACACAATTTCATGAATTCCCGGAATTTCTCCTTGCCGAATCGCATGGATGGGCAAATCCGCCGGCTGTTCTTTTTTACCCAGCGTCCAGCGTTTTTTGCGTTCCATATTCGCCAGGATACCTTCGGCCAGGGTGATAGCCGTTCCGCTGGGGGCGTCTGCTTTATGGATATGATGCGTTTCCGTAATGCTTGCGACGTAGGCGGGAA
>JAIRYL010000109.1 GCA_031267775.1 Tannerellaceae bacterium | reverse complement strand
GCCTGATATAAAAGCCCATAACGGGAAAGCGCAAGCCATTGTACGCCCTTTCAGTATTCCCGGCAGAATAAAAGTAACGGCAGAATCCGAAGGGTTAATAGCAGGAGAAGCGATAATTAAAACGCAATAACAGAGCCTGATCAATTATCCCGCATTCCGGCAGGTCAAACTGAGTTTCCTCTCCCTGAACCGCCGGGCGGAATTATCCTTTAAAGGCATGAGACTGGAGGATTTTAGAGTTTGGAGGAACGTCGTAAGTGAGCCAGATATTACCGCCTATGACGGAGTTTCGACCGATGGAGATACGCCCCAGTACAGAGGTATTGGAATAGATAATAACGTTATCTTCTATGATAGGATGACGAGGGGTGTCTATGGGCAATCCTTCGGCGTCGTATTTGAAGCTTTTAGCGCCTAATGTTACTCCCTGATATAAACGGACATGGTTTCCTATAATTGTAGTTTGCCCGATAACGATACCGGTTCCATGGTCTACGCTGAAGTATTCGCCTATCTCCGCTCCCGGATGAATATCGATGCCGGTTAACGAATGCGCCGTCTCCGTAATAATCCGGGGTAATACAGGCACATCCAGTTTAAATAAAACATGCGCTACCCGCTGATGCAAAATAGCTAATGTGGCAGGATAACAAAAAATAACCTCGCTTACCGTATTAGCCGCCGGGTCGCCATCCAATATGGCCTTTACGTCTGTAGAAAGTAAATGTTTGATATGCGGTATTTCATTTATAAAAGAAACAGCTATATGCGAAGCTTTCTCGCGGGTATCACAGCAGCCGTCGGATTCAAAACAAAGGCTATTGTACAGTTCTTCATACAGCAACTCATAGATTTGCTCCAGATAAACCCCCATATAATATTGAATAGAGCCGAACTGCGCTTCTTGTTTAGAACCAAAAAAACCCGGAAAAACAACCATCTGTATCAGTCGCATAAACTTACGGACTGCCGCTACCGAAGGCGACGATTTTTGATGTAAAGGAATATATTTATATTCATCCGAATCAAAAACCGTGAGTCGCTCTACATTTTTTTTTATCTGTTCTAAAATTTTCACCTTGTCCATTACCCATTATTTTTTAATTATCCCAAGCAGGGTTATATTGATATAACGTTTTGTCCGAAGCTCCAAGTCCTATATAAATCTTTTCGTTCAACAGGAACATGCAATGATATGTATCGTTTTGATGCGTAAAAGGAAGCCTGGATTTTTCGTACCAGGCGTTTTCTTCTACATTATACGTCCACAGTCTTCCCGTATGATCTACTGCATAAATGGCGTCATTATAAACCACTGCTCCCCGAACAATTCCTCCGCTTGACAAGGGGGCCAATTCTGTCCAGCTATTCAAATTATCAGAAGATTTCCATAATCGTTTGTGAGACGCCGTTCCCGATACATTATTCAAGCCTAAGCCGGCATACACGCTGTTGCCTATGGTAACCGCTATGCCGCCATATTGTTTTACAGGAAAATTACTCTTGCGCGTCCAGAATAAACCCGACGTCTGTAAACTCCAGACCTCATCCATCACCGTATCGCGGCATCCTCCTATAAAATAAGCCTCGCTACCTGTTGAACACCCTGTGGCCGATCGTAACGGATCCGGGCCCGACGGGACTGTAAGGCTTTCCCAGCTATTATAATTGGGATAATAACGATACAGGCTGTTGGTCAGGTTGAGCGCTTTATCTATACCGCCCAATATATAGGCAACGTTATTTACCGTTACGGCTGTTTGCCATTTTCTTTCCGAATTGGCGCCCGGCATGGGCTCCAGTTTGTCCCATCTGTTATCTATCGAATTATAAGCTGCCAGTTCATTCGTATATTTGGCGCCTAAATCGCCTCCCAGCATGTATCCTATCGGATCTATCGAAAACGAAACGCTTGAATTGGGCTTGCGCACATCATCTCCCGTAAAAGACGCCATTTGAACAAATATCGGGTCTGTATTCACAATAATTTGTTCTCCGTATGCCACCAAACCGCTCGTGTTCCTTAAAAAGGCTCTTGCGTAATAGGTTGTATTACCTCTTAGCCCGACTATGGAACCGCTGAAAGGACCTTCTATCTGGCCTTCGTTCGAGATGATCGATGTTCTGTTTGAAATCGTGGGATACTGACTGGTTGAATAGCAAAATCCAAATATATCGATCGCTCCCATACCTATTTTCTTAATATTCCCTCTCAGCATAGCGATACCGTCTTTTACAAATGATACTTCTACTGTTTCCACTTCCGGCATATTATTTTCTGTCGTAAATTTTACTATGTCGCTGTATTCCGTACCAAAAATATTGGTTGCATAAGCGCGGGCATAATACGTTGAATGAGATTTCAGTCCCTTAATACTTCCGGAGAAAGATTTGTCAGCGGTACCGACAACAATCGTATCGTGCTGAACAGTAGGGATGGGATCTTCCGACCAGCAAACGCCGCGCGCCGCGACAGGGGTATCGCCTTCATCTGCAATTTCCGCATTAAATGTAGCATCCACAAATCCGGTTCCCGTTATTTGGAATGAGGCGAATGAAGGTTTTCCGCTGGATGTTTGGAACGTTTCGCCATTGCTTTGGGAAAAAACACCGAATGTATTCGCAGCATAGGCTTTTATATAATAAGTCGTATTGGGTTTTAAACCGCCTAATTTAAAGACAAAAGAATCCGCCTGCGAGGGAGAGGTATATATGGAATCTATTTCTGTCATTTCTTTATCCTTGTATGAATAAATCCCCCGTTCTTTTATTTCACCTTCTCCTTTATCTATAATCATTCCTCCGGCAAAAGCGAACGTTCCTCTAATACTATCCGGTTTGAGCGTTTTTACCAGTCCTAAACCATTTCCTGTCTGTCCTGTTTTAGAGTCGCTTATTCCTTCGCCTATTCCATTTTTCGCATACGCCAGAAATGTGTAAGCCGTTTCCTTTTCCAGGCCGGCGATTACCGTGTCAAGCCTGATAACGCCCTCTTCTTTTTTCCCGGCTACTTCTATATTTTTCGTATTCCCTTTGGCGTCTGTCCAGGAAAATCCTTTTTCAGATACGGGCGAACCTCCCTGATTTGTTATGCTTGCACGGATTTTCAAGGAATTAGCCTTCACATCCATGATTGTATCGATCTGAATTACAGGTTTACTGCCATTTATGATATCCGGCATATCCGGATCGCTCAGGCAGCCATAAAACAAACAAATACCCACAATGGATAAAAATAATACATGTATACGTTTCATATTCGTTCCATTAAAAAAACACGCCAATACCCGCGTTTAAATCTACATAATCAAAATTCATAGTATTACACCCTGCGCTTACATACAAGAAACCGAAACGCAGCATAAAATCCAAATCAGCCGAAACGCCATTGTAAGACGAATCCGTTTTTTTATACCATCCCGTTTCAAGTTCCTCTGCATCACTGTCAAGTTTGGAAAACTGATAAAGCAAATCCCGCTTTCCATAACCTGCGCCGACTGAAACGTAAAGCCAGGGAGCGCATTTCACCAGTAAACCGGCTGTTGCCGCATAAGAATTAATCTTCTTTTTTTTGAGATTTTTAAATATATCTTCACGGTTAGGGCGTTCGCCGGAAAACTCATGGTTGGCAACCAGGAAAGACATATTCGTTTTAAAGCGAGCATACCAGCCGAAACGCTCGCCCACTCCGCCAACAGATATACCAACCGGCGCTTGCATCGAATAGGTATAACCCGAAAAAAACCGCATGGGCGTACGGGTTGGCTTATCATAATATCCGTTGTTTTTCGGAACAGGATTTCGCAATTCTTCCAAACGATCGGTCCAATAGGAAGCCAATTCCTCGCTTTTGGGAGTTCCGATACCTTCTATATAATATAAGATGAGCTTGGATACGGCTGTCGTATCGTTTTCTGTCGCTTTCACGCTCAAACAGCTCAGGCAACGGCTCATCTGGTTATGCATGGAAGTCCGCATTCGTTCATTGGCAATCCAGATGGTTGTGAGTTGGTTGATACTATACATATCGCAATTAGGAACGCCTTCTCCATAAAAAAGCCTCGCGTCGCTATAATCAAGCCGTTTCATAGCTTCGTCACCCTTTTTGTTATATTCGGTTTGCCGTTGAGCTATTACACAAAATGGAATTACAGCAAAAATCAACAACCAAATTTTCTTCATAAACTACAATTAATACATTACGTCACTCTTTACTAATACTCCGCTCGTATTATAGATATCAAATAACTTATCTTCTCGTTCAAATGCACGGCCTTCACTGGCGATATCTACATTTAAATATTTACACGGTATTTTTTCTTCGCCTTTATCATCTATTGCTCCGTATTTTCCGGTAGATTTCTTACGTACTATTCTAAAATTCCCGAAAGTCATCTTCTCTTCATATAAAGCTATTCTGTCTGCAATACGTTTCTCTTCTGCCTTCACTTCATTGGCAACGCTTAGACGCACCACTTCTTCCGTTAATCTAAGTTCTTTAGCCTTTGTAAAATCTTCGGCAGCTCCTGCAAAATCAGCCTGATTCATTTTTTGCCTCCCTGAAGCCAACAAAACTTCATACTGACTTATTTTTTCTTCCGGCGTAAGTTCCGGCGTTTCATCGTCTCCTCCTTCCGGACTTTCTCCCCGCCGAGCATCCGTATCCGATTGTTGCATATCTCTTTCTCCGGAAGATGCAGATTGATCGGTTTCCCGACGGTTATCCGCCCGTTCAACCGTTGTTCTATTTGTTTGCAATAGTTCATTCGTTGTCGATTGGTCAGGATTAGGGTCTTCGCCGGCTGATCTTTCCGGCGGTAATTCAATCGGATCCGTAGAATTGTTATTTCCTGTAAGCAAAGCAACAGACAAGCCTATTAGCGCAAAGATACTAATTAAAGCTATCACCCATATCTTTTTTTTCTTTTTTTTCCCCTGCATATACTTCGGCAACTGTGTATTATGATTCACAACCGTCTGTTCGTCATCCGATTCGACAGCTTGTTTCAGCGGAGAACGAAGCAGGGTAGCGTTATCGTTATTTCCGT
>JAIRYL010000097.1 GCA_031267775.1 Tannerellaceae bacterium | reverse complement strand
TAAAACGGCAACATTTATAAATAATATTGATTTTTTCATATCGTCCATTATTTATAGCAGATTCGACAAACATCAAGGCATATCCACTAATTTCCAGCCGGCACGATAATTATGTTTGATTAATTCATCTGCAAACATCTTCGCGTTAATCGGGTCTGTCCACGTTTTATTAAACGACGGATGTCCATCTTTAATCGTGAAACCGTCTTCAATAACGATTTTGAGTTCTTCGTTATCGCCGATATTCGTAAACTTCATATTCTGTCCATCCCATAGCAGTTCTTTATTTAACGTTTGCAGGCGAACAGCTAATACGCCCATCACAACCATTTCATTGAACGGGCCAGCTTCGGAAAAGTCTGATTTAGTTAAAACGCGATTAGCCGCGCTTTCTTTACAGGCGCGTACCCAGTCTTGTTGATGTCCGCCGCGTCCTTCTATCCGACGTTCTGTTTTTGCAACATCAGGCGTACGCCCCGAAAGCAGCCAGGGTTCAGCGCCATAGCAACCACAAATCAGCGTATCTTTTGTACCGTGGAAAATAACGGCTCCACCCTGTACGTTCATGTTTTTGCCAGCCGGCCAGCCGCCTGGAAGATCCGGTTTTAAACCGCCGTCGTACCAATGTACTTCCACTTCAGGTAAAGCCACCCTCGGCATATTGTCGCGCGCCGGGAAGATCAGTTTTACATGCTGAGCCTGAGGAGCGCAATCTTTTAACAATAAGGTAGAAGAACCCTGCACCTTGGCAGGATATCCTAATTTCAGGCCTTTGAATACAGGATGCAGAATATGGCAAGCCATATCGCCCAAAGCGCCTGTGCCATACGCCCACCAGCCGCGCCAGTTCCAGGGATGATAGAGCGCATTATAGGGTTTCAATTCTGCCGGGCCGGTAAATAAATCCCAATCCAATGTAGAAGGAACTTTATCCGCTTTTTCGGGGGTCATCAAACCTTGCGGCCAGATAGGGCGGTCGGTAAAAGCTTCTACCTTTCTCACTTCTCCAATCTCGCCATTCCAAATCCATTCGCAAATAAGGTTTACGCCTTCGCCGGACGAGCCTTGATTACCCATTTGGGTAGCCACTTTATATGTATCGGCTAATTTAGTGAGCAGACGCGATTCGTAAACCGAGTGAGTTAACGGTTTCTCGCAATATACATGTTTACCCATTGTTATGGCCCCGGAGGCAATGATAGCATGCGTATGGTCGGCGGTTGCAACCATAACGGCGTCTATATCCTTGCCCATTTCGTCAAACAGTTTGCGATAATCCACATATTTTTTTGCCTGCGGATATTTATCAAACACAGGCTTTGCATACTTCCAGTCTACGTCGCAAAGCGCTGCAAAGTTTTCCGTTTCCAACCCCCGTAACACAGAAGCGCCTCTACCGCCAATACCTACGCCTGCAATATTCAATTTATCGGTAGGGGCTGTATATCCATGACTTTTCCCCAGAATAGAACCGGGAACAACCGTAAATGCAGCCGCAGCAGTTGCGCCACGTTGTAAAAATGATCTTCTTGATATATTTGACATAATCGTTCGCATTTAAAAGTTATTACTTCATCGTTAAAAAAACAGATAACCAGTTCTTCCTTCTTATACTCCCGTACGGGAAGGAAGACTATGGTTATCACAAATTAACCTAATAATATATTATGCTATTAATTACTACTACTAAATACCGGATATCCAGGATTCTGCTTCAAATTCGGATTTCTTTCCCAAGCAGTTTGAGGAATCGGGAATAATAAACGATAATCAGGAGATCTATCGGGTTTTAAATAAGCCGGTTCAAGGAATTTGTCAAAACGAATCATATCCTGGCGGGTAATATTTTCCCAAGCCAATTCCAAACGTCTTTCCAAATATAAATTATCCAATGTAGCCGTTGTATAATTATGATCCGCATTACCAAATCCTCTTTCACGGATAATGTTGATCAAACGAGTAGCTTCAGCCGCATTACTGCCCAAACGCAGTAAAGCTTCAGCCTTCATCAAATAAACGTCGGCCAAACGGAAGATAGCAAAGTCGTTTTCCATTTCGGAACTAGACAAACCAACTTCCCATTCCCATTTATTTACACGGCCGCCATCTTCCTGATTTACTTCACCCCACTGGGTTCCTTCTTTCAAAGAACCATCAATCATAGTGAGATCAACCGTATGGATAAGCGGGCGGTTATGAGCCGTAATAATCACTTCGCCTGTATTCGGATCGTATAACGGGCCCAGTAAGAAAGAACCTTCTTTACGCAAATCTTCGTCGTCAAATTGTTTTATATAATCCGGTTGGGCGCAAATGCCGTTCCAAGTACCGAAGCTCATTCCTAAAGCCGGAGGAGCCAGATAATGCAGCGTTCTGTAATTCAAGTGATTTCCACCGTCGGCTTTACCAAAACAGATAGGGAAGATAATTTCTTTTGAATTTTGATTCTGAACAGCGAAGCTTGCTTTCCAGTCTGCTTCAATAACATAAGGTAATCCCATTACTACGTCGCAAGCGTCGATAACGCCCTGCCAGTTAGGAACGCCTGTCCATACGCCTGCATTCAGATGCATTTTAGCAAGCAATGTATAGGCCACGCCTTTTGTAAACTTACCATAACTTGTACCCGATACATCATCGCGCAATTGGTCTTTAATCTCATTCAGTTCTTTAATAACAAAATCAAATAATTCCTTTCTTTGCGTTATACCAGGCAGTTCCGTATCGTTGAAATCAATAGCTAAAGGAGCATTTCCAAAATTATCAATCAGCATATAATACCAAAATGCGCGAACGCCGCGTATTTCAAATAATGTTCTTGTTTTCAAAGCAGCGTCCATTTCCGTTTTTTCAATGATACTGTATACCTGGTTACAGGTAGAAATACCTCCCGTACAAGCATCCCATGAACCTCTTACAACATTGTTACGCGCCGTCCAGGTATGTAGTTTCATTTCCATGTGGGCGCCGCCATCCCACCAGTCGCCGCCACGACGCGTAGGACTGATTGCCATATCCGATGTTTCTTCAATCATACAGAAGAAATCCCCCGGCCAAAAGCTCTTTAATGATTTATAAACCGGAGCAATAATTGAATTGATCTGAGCGGATGTTTGTCCGAATTGGTCGGCCGGAATGGTGTCGTATATATCTTCATCCAGATTCGTACAAGCCGGCATACTCCACAACAAGGCACATCCTGCAATTAGTGATAATATATGTATTTTTTTCATATTCTTTTAATTATTAACGTTAGAAACTCAAACTTACGCCTACAGAGAATGTTCTGTTTTTCGGATAAAATTCACGGTCTTGAACGCCCGGAGCTGCACCGTCATTTCTTGAAAAGTCTACTTCAGGATCTAATCCTTTATAACCGGTTAATACAAACAAATTCTGTCCTGTTACATAAACTCTTGCACGATCTACCCAGCCTAATTTCTTTGTATCGAAAGTATAACCGATAGACATATTATCCAATCTTGCATAAGAAGCGTCTTCCACATACAAAGAACAATATTCCGGCACTTGTTTCAATTGATATGTTAACGGATCGTTCAACGCGTTGGCGCCAATCAGATATCCCGGTTGGGCAAAAGCCATACGCATGTGATTCAAGACGTCGTTACCTATACTCCCACGAATAAAGATAGACATATCCC
>JAIRYL010000072.1 GCA_031267775.1 Tannerellaceae bacterium | reverse complement strand
GCTGTACCGAGTACAAGCCCCGCCTCCATAGCCGTAGCAAGCCCTACCGGGTCATAGTTGATTGTGTACGCGTACTCAAGCGCTTTCGCTTCCGGCGTCCCTGTGACGATATAGCGCGTCGTAGCGTCATTTTTCGTCTCGTCATCAAGCACATACGTAAAATCGCCAACGTTGACCGTCGCCGGTATTGTATACGCATCCAGGTTGGCCTTAGTGGCAAAACTCACGCCAATAAACCGCCCGCCCTGCTGCTGCAAAGCTGCGATACCGGTAAGCGCGCCTTCAAGCGCCGAGTACATCTCCTTTGTTGCCGCGCCCGCCTTGTCCGCCGATACAAGCGGCAGCGTGATGGTCATTGTGCCGGCCGTCTTTGTACTCGCGTTGTACGTGTCATATGTCCCTGTAACATTTGTACCGTTAGCGGCATATGACACGCCCGTCAGCGCTCTCACAAGCTCGCTGCGTCCTACCGCCGCACTGTCCGTATACCCTTTCGCTTCCGTCAGCGCCGAAGTAATCGACGACGCCGGTTCCGCCGCCTTTTCCATCAGCCATTTCAGGTTGTTGCGTATACGCTGAAACGTCCCGACGACCGTCCCCGAACCCGGCAGTGAAACGTCGGAAGCCTCATCGAACAGCGGAATAGTATTCTCCCCGTCCTCAACCTTCGAAATTCTTTCGTCAAGTTCCTCCATCTCTTCCCCACCCGCACCGCCCGTTTTGTCATTCAACCCGTCTGTTTCAGAATTCCAATTTGCAGCCGTCAACTGCACTTGAGCGCTATTTCTGTCCTCCTGAATTGTTATGTCGCCCAATCCGGAAGTAAAGGCAAGCTTTCCGTCTAAATATATTAAAGCGACCCTGTCACCCAATTTGCCGATCCTGAATGAAGATTTGGCACACTTGATTTCATCCCCGAAATCCTTTCCATACTGGATTGTGGTAGATGTACCTTTGATGATGTTTATTTTATTATCCATAACACGTTTTGTTTGTAAAATTACTTACTGTTAATTAATTGCTCGCTTAATACCCTGTCTTATTTGTAACTGTTTGCGTCTTGTTATAAAATATCAATTATCAGGCTGTTTCCGTTTTGGATGCATAATACCCTTTTATGTCGGACATAAGCCTTGCGACTATCAACTCTACTTCTTCAAATGTTACATTAGTATTTTCATGAATATAAATCGAAAAAAGATTTTCTCCATTAGTGGAAAAATTTCCGATATGCTGCCTGTTTTTATTTACGGATGCGTGAATCTTTTCTCCCGGAATATCCGGAATAAAAGAGATTCTATATTCTATTTCTATACTTTCATTTACTGTCGAAATACCTGTAAGACTTTGATTTGTAATTTCCATAATTTTAATTTTTAGTTTGTTTTTGCTTCTTTAGATTCGTTATACGCTCTTTGAAGAGCGCTTATAACAGAGTATTTTACACCCGCATTTTTTGCGATGTTTATTAGCATAGTGCAGTCCTGTTCCGATAAGTTAAGACCATCTTCATCCGAGCCGTGTATAGCCCTTGCAAGGTTATCTTCTTCGATTTTAGTCGCTCCCGAAAAGACTATGTTTCCCAAGTCTTTTGTTAAGTCAACTTCTTGAAAAACGCCTATTTGCGTTTCAATTCTTAGCTTTTTAAAATTGATTTTTCCCATATTTATTTTATTTAAGTAAAATGACCTACCTTATAATATGAACCATTATAATAGCCCAACTTTAAAATATCTCCTTTTTGCAGTTCTATATAAGAAACTGTATTCCCGTTATTATCAATTATTGGACAATTTGAAGCGCCGTATATTCTAACTGTTGATGTCGACCACCTGTTACATATAAACATAAATTCCCTATACCCTGCATAACTGACGCCCTCACCCTCTTGAAAATAATCTCCAAATCCGTCAACGCCACATAAATAAATATTTTGTAAAGCCGTCGGTTGTAGAACAAAATGGGAATAATAATTAAATGCTACATCTGTAGCGTAAAAATAAAAGTTCGTTTCTGATATAGATAAATACTTTGATGTGTGTATAAAACTTCCTTTAACAAACACAGCTCCTTTTGCATTTAGAGCTATTCCGGGTTGACCGCTTATATTCCCATCGTATGGCCGCCCGATTGCTGATAATTCTAATGCGACTGTACTCCTTAATGATGAACTATGATTTTGTATATAAGCGGTTGTTGTACTATTGAATGGTAACGATGACGGAGGATTAAGATTTATACCAAATGCAATACGTGTATTAGGTGATCTCATGTCAATATATCCCACATCTTGCCCTACTGTTGCATTGCAAGTCAACCAACCGCCGATAATCTCAAAATTGCCGATCTTTGCGCCATTTGCTAAAATCAAATTTGTTCTTAGCAACTCTGTTTTAATATACCCGCCACTAATTATAGTTGTACCCAGTTGTGCTAATGAGACGAGTTGATCTTGATACGCCAGACTGCCTAATCCGTTAGACAAATTACTTAGTCCCGTATTTGCATTGTTAGCAGTTGATAGAGCCGTGTTGGCCGTTCCCTGTGCATTGGCCGCATTCGTTAACGCTGTCGAGGCGTTTGAGCTTGCGTTATTAATAGTACTTTGAGCGGATGCGTTAAACATTGAAAATGTCACTTGTCCGATAAGGTTTATTTTAGACGCTAGAATTGTAGCTCCCGAAGCGTCAAGATTTATAAGCGACATTATTCTATTCCCGCTGTAATCGCTTTGTGATACTTTTAGCAATATGTTCCGGGCATTTTGAGTTATTGAGGATTCCGCATCTGTCACGCGATCTCCGAGCTCATTAAACTCAGTCTGTGATACCTTGCTGCTTATTTGAGTAGAAAGAACCTGAAACTCCGCCTCATAATAACTGTATGAAACATACTGCGATAGATCAGGTTTGTCCGAAAGATTATTATATCCTGTTGAACCCGACAGTATTTTAATATTACCTCCAATCTCACCCTCCGCCACATTGAAATAAGTTTTGCCGTCGGGCGATACAATCATTTTAATACGCATTTGTCCCGGCAATATCTCCGTATACCCGTAAGCCGGCGCAAAGCTGCGTAAACCATCCATTTCGGAAGACAACACACCCACCAGGAAATAATAATATCCATCATTCGGGTCGTATGTGTAACTCTCCTGCAATAAAAACCTTGCATCCGTATATATCGTTTTATGGCACTTTGCAACAAGATAGTACGACTTTGAAGATTCCGTCAGCGGCGGGCTTGCGAGTGCGGATACATCCCAGTATTTGTAGTTTGACGCATTATATTGTGAAGATGTAGTTTCAATTCCGAGCGTCATATGCTTTAGGATAGAAGCCGGAGCAGAAAACACCCTTGTAGTGTTATTCATGTCAAAAAACGGTACGACCTCGCCTTGCGGCTCTGTTTTCCGGTCGACAAACATAAATTGCTGATGTTCGTTGCCTATCAAAACCGACATGGTACGTACCCAGACGGGATTAATGCCCGGCGTAAAACCCTCTACCGCCTTTTCTATCATTTCCTGCGCTTCTTTAGCTTGCAGATATGTACGCCTGCCGTAGTCCTTTACCTTTTGCGTTTCATGGGTGATTTTATCGGGAAGCTCCTTCACTTCATTGATTATCTGCCCCAATCCGTTGCCTTGCAGAAAGTCCGACAATGTTAATTCATAACGGTACGGTATTTCTCCGTCATTTTCAATATATTTCTTTAATACAGTTACCCTAATCTCCCTGTCTATGTTTAATTTATCATTCCAAACTCCAACAAGCTGTCCGCATTTTATATCAATCATGTTACCGGCAAAATATATCTCGTCGCATTTGGCCGAAAGTTGCACCCTGTTTTCGCATTTTTCGTCAAGCCATTTTTGCGCCGCCTCCAAAAGTTCCCGGCTTGCAGCGTCAATGTAGCTTTGCGGCATACGGATATCGGTGATAATAAATGTGTCCCCGACCGCAAAATGAATATCGCCGGGTACTTTAATGTCCGTTTCTTCTTCAACCTGTACGAGTTTAAACTGCCTGGTTGCGTTTTTCCAGCTGCCTTTTACTATGTTTAAGTCATACCCCGCCAGGCCGCCGGTCTGAAACGTTATAACAACCTCTACCTCATCAATCAACTGCGAATTAATATCAAAATCAATATCAGAAGCTTTCAGCGTAAAATCGTCTATTTTTTCCGAAACGGTAAACGTACCGTGCGGATAAACATCTTCAAACTGCTTTGTGTATTCAATTACGCCATATTTGGATATATTCTTTTCGATATACTTAACTCCACCCGGCAATTGCACATAATCACCGTCGGCAGCCGTCATATTCTTGTCGGAGCCATAAGCGAAAAGGCGCGTTACGGGCGGCGTATCGTCAACCGCCGAAACCGACAGGTTGATAAAGCCTTCACCCTGCTTTAACACAAGTCCGCCGGAAGGATATTCCAGCCGCCCGATGCTAACGGATTTATTTATAACGTAATATTCCGTTTCATACGTGGTAATAAGGTCGTTCAGGACTTCGGCGCAAGTTTTATCCTTAAAATCAAACGTCATTGCTTTGGTCTCCGTCACCGTTCCGGCAGTCCAGCCCTGATGTACCCGGTTCATGGATTTTACAACGAGCGCAACAACATCAGCGGCATTCCCCCTGTAATAACTTGTATTTTTTTTAAACTCCGGTACATCATAAAGGAAAAACGCAACATCGTGAAGCCTGTATAATTCATGATACATCGTTATCTTGTAGTTGTAGCCCAACGACGTTTCCTCTTTCGCTATACTCTCCTTGTACCTGATGTAATACGCCTCATTCTGATACTCGATATAATCATTTATTGTAAACTCAACAGGAAGCAATACATCGAACTCTATATAAGCAATATTTACACCGTTTATTTCTTTATTTGTGTAGCTGTTGTTTTTAACAAAAACATCCGCCAATACCGTATTTCCTCTTTTTATTTCCATATTACAACCATGTCACTTTTGGGATTACAAACGATAAGCTAAACCTCGCACAATACTTTTGCCCGAACGACACGCTATAATTATTGCAATTTGTATAATAAACGTCTATCTCCCTGTCTATTTCTTTAACATAGAGCAATTGAAGCCCCGTTTTTGCAAACGAGTTCCAAAACGCCTGATAGTTATTTATGAATTGCGCTTTTGTATCTGCGATAAACCACAGAGGGATAGACGTCTCCTTGTGTTTCAAATTGCGAACTCCAAGATATTTCTCTCTGCCGTCATCAAACGGCTCTTTAACGTCTGCATACTTTAGCGCTTCGCCGGTATTGCCGTCCGGATGTATCCCGAAATCCCCAAAATCAACGCCATTGATTTTATATACGCCTTTTAAAGGAATCCCGCCCGACGGAGATATTACGCTTTTGTTTACCGGGTTTTCATCTTCAATAAAATTCATTGTAAACTCTCCTGTTTTATCAGTATTTTTGTACAGGATTTTAGGCGCGCTATATGACGTTGTCTTGTCGTACCTGACCTTATGCGTAATACCCAAACCAAAATCCAATATCAGATAATCCGTACTGTTTATCACCGCAAAAAACGAATTATATTTCGTTCTGAATTCCGGTTCCGAATCCGCCTTCATAAAAAACTTCAGCGTTACCTGTTTTGATTCCGTTTCAAATTTGCGCAAATCGGGATTAATGCCGTTATTTTCCGCAAAGTTCGTATAATTCACATTTTTGCGCTTGGGGTATTTCAAGAGGCTGCCTAATGAATCTTTTAGAAGAATCATTTGCCATGTCGCCGTTATATCCTGTCCGTTTATTGTTGCCATTCTTATATAAAATATAAAAACAGGGAAAGATTTTACTGCTATATCGGTTGCCGGATTCCCTTGTTGTTTGCAGAGAGGATTAATTTAATTTAATTATCTTTAATTTTCAGCCGGCCCGATATATATGACCACAACTAAAGCCCCAATCCTGCACCTTTCAATTTAAGTCCGCTATTACTTATTGATACAAGCTCGCTTGTCGTATTGCCCGTATTCTTCACAATCTCGCTATTAGTGCTTGCTATTTGACCGTTCAAATCCCTTATT